>NZ_JBJGZY010000008.1:0-120086 GCF_054050755.1 Modestobacter sp. SYSU DS0511 | reverse complement strand
GCGCGCGACCCCCCCGGGGCGGCCCCCCGCCCCCCCCCCCCCCCCCCCCCCCCCCCCCCCCCCCCCCCCCCCCCCCCCCCCCCCCCCCCCCCCCCCCCCCCCCCCCCCCCCCCCCCGGGTGACCCGCCGAAAGGGCCGTGTCGGGGCGACGCACCGATGACTTCCCGGCGCCGACCAGGTCTGGAGTTCACCACGGCCGTTCGCGCCGGGGCGGAGGGAAGGTGTGGCATGAACGAGGAAACGACGAGCACGGTCACCGGGGTGGTCAGCAGCCCGGTCGTCGTCACGGACCTGCAGCGGGCGATCGACTTCTACGTCGACGATCTCGGCATGGAGGTCCGCCGCGACGCGGAGCTGGGTCCGGGGATGCGGTGGGTGGAGGTGGCACCGCCGTCCGCAGGGACGACGATCGCGCTGATCGCCGCGGCCAGCGGCTTCCCGCCGGGCATCCGGCTGGGCACCGCGGACGCCGATGCGTCCCACGTGCGGCTGCGCGAACGCGGTGCGGACGTCGACGAGCAGGTGCTGCGGATGGGCGACGTCGCCCCGCCGATGTTCACCGTTCGCGACCCCGACGGGAACGTGCTCGTCCTGGTGGAGGGGGCGTGATGACGGTCCTCGACGAACGGTTCACCGCAGGGCTGGTGAAGAGCCCCGCGGACGGCGGGTGGACCTACCTGGTGTGGCCGGACTCGGTGACTTTCTTCGGTACCCGCGGTCTGGTGAAGGTGGCCGGGACGATCGACGGCCACCCGTTCCGCAGCTCGTTCATGGCGCTCGGCGACGGCACGCACAAGCTCCCGGTGAAGGCCGGGCTGCGGACGGCGATCGGCAAGCAGGCCGGCGACACGGTCGAGGTGCACCTCACCGAGCGGATCACCACCGCTCACCCCGTCGGAGCCCGCGCGACGAGCAGCTGACCTGCCCACCGCTGTTCGGCGTCCTGTACCCGGAAGTGAGCCGAGGGCAGGAGCGGGGAGTCACCCGAGCCTGACCCGCGCCCGCCCCTCGGTCAGCGGCGGATGCGCTCTCGGCCTCGGGTCAGCGAGGTGTAGCCGTGGGCGAACGGGCGACCGTCCTCGTCGACCGCGACGAAGACGACCTTCTCGATCGTCAGGATGCTCGCCCCCGTCACGATGTTGCGCGCCTCGGCCCGCATGGTCAGCGACGTGCGGCCGAAGTCGGTGGCGACCAGCCCGATCTCGATGATGTCGCCGAGCCGCGCGGAGCCGACGAAGTCGATCTCGGAGATGTACTTGGTGACCACCTTGGCCGTGCCGAGCTGGATGGCCGCGTACACGACGGCCTCGTCGTCGATCCACCGCAGCAGGCTGCCGCCGAACAAAGTCCCGTGCGCGTTCAGGTCCTCGGGCCGCACCCACTTCCGCGTGTAGAAGTTGATGCTCGGCTCGAGGTCCCGCTCCGACTCGAGGCTCACGAAGTACCTTCCCCGACCACTCCGGGCACGTGGCGCTTCGGTGCGGGCGGGAGGTCGTCTGGGCGCACGACGGCGACCCTATCCGCGCAGTCGTGGGGCGCGCCGTCCAGCGCACGTCAGGCCAGAATCTCCTCGCCCATCTCACCGATGAGTCCGGCGGGCGGTCGCGGTCTCCACTCCGAGCCGGCCGCTCGGGCCGGCGGACGAGGGGGTGCGCGATGACCGTGCTCGACGAGCGGTTCACCGCCCGGCTGGTGAGGAGCCCGGCCGACGGCGGGTGGACCTACCTGGTGTGGCCGCGTTCGGCGGCGTTCTTCGGCACGCGCGGGCTGGTGAAGGTGACCGGGACGATCGACGGCCACCCGTTCCGCAGCTCGTTCATGGCGATGGGCGACGGCACCCACAAGCTGCCGGTCAAGGGAGAGCTGCGGACGGCGATCGGGAAGCAGGCCGGCGACACCGTCGAGGTGCACCTGACCGCGCGGATCACCACGTCGCACCCGGTCGGCTCGCGCGCCCGGGCGGGGTGAGCCGGACGGGGGCACGCGAGCCAGGTCAGCGCCGGTCGCGCCGTCATCACCTGGATGGAAGGCAAGCCGCAGCGGTACGAGCCGACGTCTCCCACCGCGCGGGCAGCCCTGGCGCGCACCGCAGGCGAGGACGCCGCACCCGGCCCGGCCTGACCAGCACCCTGGTGGCGGTGCCGGGCGTCACGCTCGATGCCCGGCACCGCCTCCTCGCTCGCGAGCCGAATGGGCGCGATCCCGCTCAGCCCTGCCGGCTCAGGGGCAGCTTTCCTCCCGCTTCACGACACCGAAGTCGATCTTCCCCTCGACGTCACCGGTGACCCGCTCGCCCGGAGCGACGTTCTGCGTGCAGACGATCCAGTTCGAGTCGACCGCCTGCATACGTGACCCTCGCAGGTCGTGCGAGACGCTGAAGAAGACGCCGTTCTCCTGGACCGTGTTCTGAGCCGTCTGCAGGTCGAGTCCGACCAGACTGGGCATGGCGAAGTCGACGACCGGAGTGGTCTCGACCGGCGTCGTCGGCGCCGGTTGCGCCTGCACCGGGGCCAGCTCAGGCGACGGCACGACCGGAGCCGGCGCGGGGGCCGTCTCCGTGATGACGACGGTGGTCGTGGCAGGAGCCGCATCGGCGTCCGCTTGCTCTGCTGAACCACCACCGGCCGCAGCGCCGACGCCGAACGCGACGACGAGCGCCGCCACGGCCCAGGGCCACCGTCGCTTCGCCGTGGGCTGTTCCGGCTGGACCTGCAGGGGCACGCCCGGCATCGGCGGAACGCCGCCAGGGACGCCGAACGCCTGCGTCTGCGGCGCCGGAGGTGCTCCGTAGGGCTGCTCCTGCGGTGGCGGGCCGAACGGTGGCTGAGTCACGTCTTCTCCCCGTGGATGGTGCCCGACCCGGTGGTCGAGCGACTGCTCACCGGCCGGTCAGGCTCGAGAGCTCCAGGACCGTGTCATGGCTCAGCCCACGCACAGCTCATTGCGGCTCCGCGTCGTCCCTACCGCGCACGCCAGCCGCACCAGTCACAGCGCCGACCTGTCTGACCGGGACGGACTGGGGACTCACCAGCCGATGACGTCCAGGAACTGCTCACTCGGCTGACAGGAGAGATGACGTGGCGCGATCTGGACGCTTCAGGTTCGACGGTGGCGCCGCCACCTACGTGGGCACCGCACTGCTCGGCTTGCTGATCACCGTGTGCACCTTCGGGATCTGTTACCCGTTCGCCCTCGTGCTGCGCGAGCGCTGGCGGGCGAAGGACTCGTACATCGACGGCTACCAGCTGGTCTTCACCGGCTCGGCCATGGGCCTCTTCGGCAACTGGATCAAGTGGTGGCTGCTGTCGCTCATCACCTTCGGCATCTACCTGTTCTGGGTCGGGCCGCGCATCGAGAGCTGGAAGTGGGAGCACACCACCTTCGACAGCAGCCGCGAGCCCTTCCCGCTGACCGACGTTCCCCTGGCCGTGGCCCTGCCGGTCGGCATCCCGCCGCAGGGAGTGCCCGTTCAGCGGTCCGCCTCCGGTCAGTTGACCACCTGAGAAGTTCGGGTGAGCCCCTCGTCCCTCGCCGACCCGGCTCGCCCTGCGGGTCAGCTGCGGGCGGCGGGAGATGAGGTCGCACCATCGAGGTCGATGAGCCACGCTGATGGTGGCTACAATCGGCGCACCAACGGTGGCCACAAGGAGGCGGCGGTGACCAGTATCGGCATCCGGGAGCTTCGCGACGCCCTGAGCAAGCACCTCGCCCACGTGCGCCGGGGCGCCACGATCACCGTGACCGACCACGGCACGCCGGTGGCCCGGATCAGTCCCATCGGCGCCCCCAGCGCCCTCGAGCAGCTCATCTCCGAGGGCGTCGTCCAGCCCCCGACACACCGCAAGCGCCCCGCACCTGACCCGGTCGTCGCGAACGTCGCCCTCTCCGAGACGGTCCTCGCCGACCGTCGGTGAACCTGTACCTGGACACGTCCGCCCTCGTCCCGCTCCTGGTTGCCGAGCTGTCGTCAGCTCGGTGCCGACGCCTGTGGGACGCCGCCGATGTCGTGCTCTGCTCAGCCCTCGGACACGTCGAGGCGTCAGCAGCGCTGGCCCGCGCGCAACGGGCGCGACGCCTCTCCCCCACCGCCGCGACTGCCGCGGCGCACCTGCTCGCCGATCTATGGAGCGACGTCACCGTCATCCCCGCTGACGAGCCGCGCCTGCGCGCGGCGTCCTCAGCCGCCCACCGCCACGGCCTGCGCGGCTACGACGCCGTCCACTGCGCCGCCGCGCTGTCGGTGGCCGATGACGATCTCGTCGCGGCGACCGGCGACCGCGAGCTGCTCGCCGCGTGGCGCGACGAGGGCCTGGCCGTGGTCGACACTGCCTGACCGACCCCCTCCGTCGCCAAAATGGCCATTTCGGCGGCGAAGGGGGTCAGGCCCAGCGGGGGTCGGCGGGCAGGCGCGGGTTGAGCAGGTGCGCGACCAGCGCCGTCCAGCCGGTCTGGTGCGTGGCGCCCAGGCCCTCGCCGGTGTCGCCGTCGAAGAACTCGCTGAAGGTCGGGTGCTCGCGCCACAGCGGTGAGTCGCTCGACTCGATGCGCTTGCCGTCGGCCGGGCGCTTGCCGTCGACCGGCCGGAACAGCCGGGTGAGCGAGTTGTCGATCAGGTCCGCGGCCTCGATCAGCGTGCAGCGCTTCCCCGAACCGGTCGGGATCTCGATGGTGAACGAGTCGCCGTAGTGCCGGCCCAGCGTGCGCAGCTTGTCCGCGAGCAGCACGTTCACCGGGAACCACACCGGGCCGCGCCAGTTGGAGTTGCCGCCGAACAGCTTGGTGCGGCTCTCCCCCGGCTCGTACTCGATCGACACGTCCCGCCCGCCGACGTTGGCGAACACCTGCCCGGTCGCCTTCGACAGCGACCGGATGCCGAACGGGGAGAGGAACTCCTCGGTGTCGAACATCCGCTCCAGGATCCGCGCCAGCCGTTCCTTGCCGACCAGCGACAGGATCATCTTCCGGCCCTCCGGCGTCGACCGGCTGCGCAGCGGGCCCATCAGCTCCGGCCGCCGCCTCTGCAGCCACCGCACCCGGTCGGCGACGTCCGACAGCTGGCTCACCCACGGCGGGATCTCGGTGGCGCCCAGGATCGGCAGCAGCCCGACCATCGAGCGCACCCGCAGCGGCTCCGTCGTCCCGTCGGGGGCGATGAGCACGTCGTGGAAGAAGCCGTCCTCCTCGTGCCACAGCGAGACCTCGTGCGAGCCGAAGGCGTTCATCGCCTGCGCGATCGCGAGGAAGTGCTCGAAGAACTTGGTGGCGACGCCGTCCCACGCCTGGTCGAACCGCGAGAGCTCGAGGGCGATCTTGAGCATCTGCTGGCAGTAGAACGCCATCCAGCTGGTGGCGTCGGACTGCTCCAGCTTGTAACCCGGCGGCAGCGGCGCGGACCGGTCGAACAGCGCGATGTTGTCCATCCCGAGGAAGCCGCCCTCGAAGACGTTCGAGCCGTCGGCGTCCTTGCGGTTGACCCACCAGCTGAAGTTCAGCAGCAGCTTGGTGAACACCCGGACGAGGAACTGCTGGTCGCGGTAGCCGTCGAGCCGGTACACGTGCCAGGCGGCCCAGGCGTGCACCGGCGGGTTGACGTCGCCGAACGCCCACTCGTAGGCCGGCAGCTGGCCGTTGGGGTGCATCGCCCACTCGCGGCACATGAGCAGCAGCTGCTCCTTGGCGAAGTCGGGGTCGACGTGCGCCAGCGGCAGGCAGTGGAAGGCGGTGTCCCACGCGGCGAACCACGGGTACTCCCACTCGTCGGGCATGGAGATGACGTCGGCCAGCGCGAGGTGCCGCCAGCCGACGTTGCGCCGTCCGCGCTGCTTGCGCTCCTCGGGGGCCGGCTCGTCGGGGCTGCCGTCGAGCCACTGGGCGACGTCGTAGCGGTAGAGCTGCTTGGTCCACAGCAGGCCGGCGTAGGCGCGGCGGGCCACGTGCCGGTCGTCGGCGGACAGGCTCGGGTGGATGACGTCGGCGTAGAACTCGTCGGCCTCGTGCTTGCGGTTCTGCAGGACGGCGTCGAACTCGGGGCCGAACGTGTCGTCGTCCGGATCGGGCTTGCGCAGCCGCAGCTTGACGCTGACCGTCTCGCCGGGCTGGACGGCGTCCCACTGGTACCAGAAAGCGGCCTTCGTGCCGGTGTCGGCGGGGTTGACCGCGTCGCGGTCACCCTCGACGACGCACCGGTTGATGCCGTCCTTCGTGTACTTGGTGGCGTTGCGGGCGGCACCGAAGAGCTCGACGGCGTTGGTCTCGTTGTCGCAGAACAGCACGTTCGGCGCGCCCTCGGCGGCGAGGACGTAGCGGCCGAGGAAGCCGTGCTCGGCCTCGATCGCCTCCAGGCCGTTGACGCTGAGGGTGGGCGCGAGCAGCTGGGTGAGCACGCCCTGGCGCTTGTCGCCGCCCCACGACCAGGTGTTGCGAAACCAGACCTGCGGCAGCAGGTGCAGGGGCGCGGCGTCCGGGCCGTGGTTGGTGGCGGTGACGACGATGCAGACGTCGTCCGGCGCGTTCTTGGCGTAGGTGACCTGGACGTCGAAGAACCGGTCCTCGTCCAGGACGCCGGTGTCGGCGAGCTCGTACTCGCGCTCCAGCTTGCTGCGGCCGGCGTTCTCGTCCCGAAGCTGCTGGTACGGGAACTCGGCCTGCGGGTAGCGGTAGAGCCACTGCATCCAGGAGTGGGTGGGGGTGCCGTCGACGGCCCACCAGTGCTCCTTGGCGTCCTCGCCGTGGTTGCCCTCGGCGTTGGTCAGCCCGAACAGCCGCTCCTTGAGCACCGGGTCCTTGCCGTTCCACATCGCGACGGAGAAGTTGAGGAAGCCGTAGCGGTCGCAGAGGCCGCCCAGGCCGTCCTCGCCCCAGCGGTAGGCGCGGGCGACGGCGTGGTCGAACGGGAAGGACGCCCAGGCGTCGCCGTCGGCGGAGTAGTCCTCGCGGACGGTGCCCCACTGCCGGCCGGCCAGGTACGGGCCCCACATCCGCCAGGGGGCGGACATGTCGGCGGACTCGGCCAGGCGTGCGTGCTCGGCGCTGCGAGGCTGGGCCTCGGACTGCGGGGTGGGCTCGTGGATCGGCGCGGCGCCGGGGGTCGCGTCAGTCACGGACCCCACGGTCCCACGGGTTGGTTGCCGGGGCGTGTCAGGCGGGACCGTCCGAGACCAGGGTCACCGCCACCCGTCTCGCCCGTTGCACCCGTACCCCGTCGGTCGGCACGCGGCGCGCCGTCATCGTCCCCGCGGACTTGGCGTCACACGCCGATGCGCCCACGCTGTGAAGATGGCGGGGGCCTCGGACCGGGCGCGCCCGGGGCTGCACACCCGGTGGGCGCTGCTGGGCTGGGCCGGCCTGGTCGCCTCCGCTGCTGCGTCGGTTCCGCTGACCTGGCGCGACTGGCCGACGACGACCGCACTGACGGTGCTCGTCGCCGTCGCCCTGGCCGTGACCGGGCAGCTGCTCCTGGGCCGGCCGCGGGCACGCCGAACCGGCGCACCCCTGCTCGCAGTCGGCGCACTCTGGCCGACCAGCCTCTGGGGAGTGGCCGACCACGGGGTCAGGCCGTTCCTCAGCTGGACGCTGAGCGGGGTCGCGTGGGCGTTGCTGGGGATCGCGATGCTCAGCTATCCGTCGGACCTGCCATGGACCCGCTGGGTGCGCGGCTACATCGCCGTCCTGGTGACCGTCCTCGTCCCGGTCAACGTGGCCCAGGCCCTCGTCTCCGAACCGGAGTGGATCGGCTTCGCCGACGGTGCCTGGTGGCCGACTCTCCTGACCTCACCCGCCTGGCACGTGACGACGATCGTCATCTACTCGATCGGCTGCCTCGCGCTCGCCGCCGGGGCGATCACCCTCTTCGTCCAGCGGATGCGTGCGGCCTCCGGCATCGACCGGCTGGCCCTGCTGCCTGCGCTGCTCGGGGTGAGCACCGGTGCGGTCGTCGGCGCCGTGACCACCAGCGGGCAGGTGCTGGTGGCGTCGCAGGAGGCGTGGGCAGCGATGGTCGCCACCCAGAGCGTCGCGCTGCTCGCGCTGCCGATCAGCGTGGCGCTGACCGCCCTGCGCAGCCGGCTGGCCAACGCCGACGTGGCACGAGAGGTGGGTCAGCTGATCCGGCCGGCGACGCCGGACTCGGTGCAGGGAGCCGTGCGCACCCTGCTGCGCGACCCGACGGCGACCGTGCTGTTCTGGTCACCGGAACGGGCCGGCTACATCGACGGCGCGGGCCGACCTGCCGGATCGCCCACGGGCCGGGACCAGCTGATGGTGGACGTGCACGCGAGCTCCGGCGCCCCACTGGCCCGGGTGGCGTTGGACCCCCGGCTGCGACACCACGCCGGCCTGGTCGACTCGACGATGGCCTCGATCGGCCTGGCCCTGGAGAACGCCTGGTTGCAGGCCCAGCTACGCGCCCAGCTGGGCGAGGTCCGGGCGTCGCGCACCCGCATCCTGGACGCGCAGATGAGCGAACGGCGCCGGCTCGGCCGCAACCTGCACGACGGCGCCCAGCAGAACCTGCTGGCGCTGTCGATGCGGCTGGAGGCGGCCCGCACGCGGACCGCGGACGAGACCACGCAACGAGAGCTGACCGAGATCAAGGACCAGTTGCGCACGGCGCTGGCCGACATCCGGGACCTGGCCCGCGGGCTGCACCCCGCCGTGCTCACCCAGGCCGGGCTGGGTGCGGCGGTCGCCGAGATGGTGGGGCGCCGGCCGGTGCCCGTGCTGGTCGAACTGCCGGCCGAGCGCCTGGACGAGCTGGTGGAGTCGGCCGCCTACTTCGTCATCTCCGAGGCGCTCGCGAACGCCGACGAGCACGCGCACGCCGGCACCGTGTCGATCTGGGGCCGGCTGGTCGACGGGGACTTCGTCCTGCGGATCAGTGACGACGGCCAGGGCGGGGCGGATGTCGACGGCGCCGGCCTCCGCGGACTGGCCGACCGGGTCAGCGCACTGGGCGGGAGCCTCGTCGTCGTCAGCCCACCGGGCGGGGGGACGCAGGTCGACGTCCGGATCCCCTCACCCTGACGACGTCCGCGCTCCTGGCTCCGCTGCCACCACCGCGTGGCCGCGCAGCCAGGTGAGGACCGCACGGACCCGGCGGTTGTCGCCGCTCTCGGCGGAGATGCCGAGCTTGTCGAAGATGCTCGCGGTGTGTGCCTCGATGGTCCGCTCGCTGAGGTGCAGGCAGCCGGCGATGCTCCGGTTGGAGCGCCCCTCGGCCATCGACCTCAGGACGTCGCGCTCGCGGGCGCTCAGCCGGTCGAGCTGACCGGCGCAACGCTGTTGGGCGATGAGGTCCGCGACGACGTCCTGGTCGAGCACGAGCCCACCGGTGGTCAGCCGGCCCAGGGCGTCGAGCAGGGTATCGAGGTCGTCGACCTTGTCCTTCGACAGCAGTCCGCGCCCGCGGGTGCCGCTGGCGAGCAACCGGGTGGCGTAGGAGGGCTGCACGTGCGCGGAGAGGAGCAGCACCGGCAGGTCGGGCCACCCGACGTGCAGCTGCTCGGCGGCGACGAGGCCCTCGTCGGTGTGGGTGGGCGGCATCCAGACGTCGATGACGACGACGTCGGGCAGCGCGGCCAAGGCCCGGAGCTCAGCGAGCAGCTGGACGCCGTCCGCGGCGAGCGCGACGACCTCGTGACCGGCGCTCTGCAGCAGCACGGCCAGCCCCTCCCGGAAGAAAGGGCTGTCGTCCGCGATGGCCACCCGCACCGACGCATGGTCGCGGACAAGGGAGCGGCGCACCACCGTGGCAGCACGGGTCCGCGGCGCGGGGATTCCGCGGCTTCCGCGCGGGCTGGCCCGGATCCGCACCGGTGCGGTTCCGGCGATCGTTGGCGAACCGGATCCCGGGCCACGGGGGCAGCGGGGACGGCACCCGTCACGGAGGACACCATGGACGACTCTGGCAGCGGAGGCGGCGGCTTCGTCGTCCTCCTCATGATCCTCGTGCTGCTGGCGCTCTACTTCACCCCCACGATCATCGCGTTCGCCCGGGGCATCGCCGACCGGGGCACGGTGCTCGTCCTCAACCTGTTCCTCGGATGGACCTTCGTCGGCTGGGTCGTGTCGCTGGCGATGGCGGCCCGGAGCCGACCGGACCCGGTCGTCGTCGTGGCGCAGCCGATGATCGGCCAGGCCGGGCCGCAGCCGGGCTGGTACCGCGATCCCTCGGACCCGTCGGCCGAGCGCTGGTGGGACGGGGCGCGGTGGAGCGAGACACAGCGCGCACTCTCCTGATCCCGCTGCCAGCTCGGTCACCGGCTGGAACACCGCCCCGAGCTCGGCTGCGGGCTGGGTCACGGGGAGCGGTCAGCGGGGCAGCGCGTGCAGAGCGAGCGCGACCACCAGGGAGGTGTGCCGGGACGGCGCATGGACGTCCCCGATCAGCTCCTCGATGCGGGCTATCCGGCCGTGCACCGTCTGCCGGCGCAGTCGCAGCACCGCCGACGTCTGCACCTTCGACGACGAGTTGCCCAGGTACACCCGCAGCGTGTGCACCAGGGCGGTGCCGTGCGCGGCGTCGTACTCGACCAGCCGGCCGATCTCCTCGCGGACCAACTGCTCGGCCAGCGGTTCCGCGGTCAGGTCGCTGAGCAGCAGTTGCGCCGTCATCTGCCCGGCCAGCACCACCCGATCCCCGGCCGGGGCGAGGTCCAGCGCTCGCCGCGCCGCGGACAGTGAGCGGTCGGCGTCCTCCAGCCTGCCGACCACCGGCCCGGCCGAGACCCGGGCACCGTCCCGGCGACCATTCGCGGGCACCCGGTCAACGGCGGCCAGCGCCGCACGGGCGGCCGTCAGCGCACCCGAGGTCCGGACGACGGCGACCACGTCGTCCCCCACATCGGCCACGAGAGCCGTCCCGGCCGGGAGCGCCCCGCCGACCGCGCGGACGACCGCGTCCAGGTCGCTCCCGCCGAGCCCGGTCACCACCAGTGCGACGTAGCGGCCCTCGGGGGTGAAGGGAAGGCCCAGCACCCGAGCCCGGGCAACCAGCTCCCCGGGGGACCGCCAGCTCCGCTCGGCGAGGTCGGTGAGCAGTTGGGCGCGCCGCTGCCCGAGGTCGTCGCCGGCGGCCGAGCGCAGCAGGGCCAGCCCGAGCGCCTCGGCGCCGAAGCTGCAGACGGCGATCACCGCGGGATCCTGACCGCGGGCCGGCGGCAGCACGGCCACCTGCCCCCAGTGCCGCTCCAGCAGGACGATGTCCCGGCGGACCACCGGCCGCCCCCGGCGCCGGGCCCCGGGGGACTCCAGACCCGCGGACACGACCAGCGCGCCGTCGGCGGTGGTCACGGTCACCGGCGCGCGGACCAGGGAGGAGAGCAGGGCGGTCAGCTCCGCCGGGCCGGCGCCGTCGAGCAGGGCGTCGGTGAGCACCTCGCGCACTTCGCGGTCCCGCCGCTGCGCATCCATCGAGCTCTCGAGGATGGCCGACTGCACCTGCTCGGTGATCTCAACGAAGGGCACGACCTCCCGCAGCACCAGCAGCGGCAGGCCGTTCTCCCGGCACGCCGCGACCAGCGCGGGGGGCGCGGCGGGGAACGTCCAGCCCAGCTCGAGCGCCAGCGCTGCGGCCCCCCGCTCGGCCAGCGCCGCGACGTAGGCGGTCTCCCCCACCGCGCCCCGTCCGCCCAGGCCGAGCCCGGTGGTCAGCAGCAGCTCCCCGCCCTTGAGCAGGAAGGCGGCCTCGGCGAGCTCGCTGGTGTGCACCCAGCGCACGTCCCGCTCCAGCAGGTCGGCACCGACGACGACCTCGGGCCGGGCCCGGGCCAGGGCGTCGATCCGCAGCACCTCGGCCAACGTCATCGACATGACCGGAGCAGATCAGGGTCCGGACACAACGTCCAGTCCCACGCGGCAGATCGCACCACGACGTCCATGGCCGGAGTCCCGCTCGCCCCGCACGATGACGTCATCCGGTCCCCGCACCAGCGCAGGACCCGTCCAGCGAGAGGAGCGCGGTGAAACCCGCAGCTTTCGACTACCGGCGCCCGGCGACGGTCACCGACGCGCTCGCCGACCTGGCCCGGGCAGAGGGCGCCCGCGTGCTCGCCGGCGGGCAGAGCCTGGTACCGCTGCTGAACCTGCGCCTGGCCACCCCACCGGTGGTCGTGGACATCAACCGCATCGAGGGGCTCGACCACCTCACCATCGGCGACGGCCGGGTGCACCTGGGGGCCACGGTCCGGATGGCGACCGCGCTCACCTCGGACCTGGTGCGCGAGCACGCGCCGCTGGTGACCGCGGCGCTCGCCCGGGTCGCCCATCCGCAGGTGCGCGCCCGCGGCACCGTGGTGGGCAACCTCTGCCACCACGACCCGGCGTCGGAGATGCCCGCGGTGGCCCTGGCCCTGGATGCCGAGTTCACCGTCCTCTCCCCCGACGGCAGCGCGGCCACCGTGCCGGCCGCCGACTTCTTCCTCGACTCGTTCACCGCCGCCGTCCCACCCGGCGGGCTCGTCACCGCGGTGTCCTTCCGCGCCGCGCCACCGGGGACCGGCGCCGGCTTCTACGAGGTCACCCGCAAGGCGAAGGACTTCGCCCTGATCGCCGCGGCCGCCCAGCTGACCGTCGCGGGCGGCTCCGTCACCGATGCCCGGGTGGCGGTCACCGGGCTCGGTCACCGGCCGGTGCGCATGACCGCCACCGAAGCCGCCCTCACCGGCGTGGCCCCCACCGCAGAAGCCGTGCGGGATGCCGCCCGGCTGGCCGACGGCGAGGCGCTCGCCGAGGTCAACACCCGTTCCCCGGCGGGCTACCGCACCCGCGTCCTGCCGGTGGTCGTCGCCCGTGCGGTGAAGGCCGCCCTCGCCGACCTGGAGGTCACCCCATGACACAGGCCCCCGCTCGTACTCCACTGATCCCGATCAGCCTCACCGTCAACGGCCTGCCCGTGGAGGGCGCCGTCCCCGGCCGGACGCTGCTGGCCGACTTCCTGCGCGACACCCTCGGCCTCACCGGCACGCACGTCGGCTGCGGCCACGGCACCTGCGGGTCGTGCACGATCCTGGTCGACGGCGAGGCGGTGCGCTCTTGCCTGCTGTTCGCCGTCCAGGCCGACGGCTGCGCGGTCACCACCGTCGAGGGCGTCTCCCCCGACGGCCGGTTGACCCCGGTCCAGCAGGCCTTCCAGGACAACCACGGCATGCAGTGCGGCTTCTGCACCCCCGGCTTCGTCTGCTCGCTGACCGGGCTGCTGGCCAAGGAGCCCGCGCCGAGCGAGGAGACGATCGTCGACACGCTCAACGGCCACCTGTGCCGGTGCACCGGCTACCAGAACATCCTCAAGGCGGCCCGTCAGGCCGCCGGCCGACCCGTGGAGGGCGACCAGTGACCGAGCAGCTCGCCCGCCCCAAGTACGTCGGCGGCGCGGTCAAGCGCCGGGAGGACCCCCGTCTCCTGCTGGGCCGCGGGCGCTTCGTGGCCGACATCAACCTCACCGGCACCGTGTTCATGGGTGTCGTCCGCTCACCCCACGCGCACGCCAGGATCGCCTCGATCGACACCACCCGGGCGCTGGCCGACCCGCGGGTGCTCGCGGTGCTCACCTGGGACGACATCAAGGACCAGGCCGGGCCGCTGCCGTGCATCGACAGCTACCCCGACTCACTGCCGGCGCTGCAGACGGCGCTCGCCGACGGCGTCGTCCGGTACGTGGGCGAGCCGGTGGTCGCGCTGGTCGCCACCACCGAGTACGGCGCGGAGGACGCGCTGTCGCTGGTCGATGTCGGCTACGAGCCGTTGCCGGCCGTCGTCGACCTGGACGAGGCGACCGACGGGACGACGCTGCTCTACCCCGAGCACGGCACGAACGTGGTGACGACGATCGCCCAGGACGCCGGGGACGTCGACGCCGCGTTCGCCGCCGCCGACCGGGTGTACGAGGAGACGTTCACCATCCACCGGTACGTGCCCATGCCGATGGAGACCCGTGGCGTGGTCGCCGAGGTCGACCCGATCAGCGAGCGGCTGACGCTGACCACCTCCACGCAGTTCCCGCACCTCGTGCGCGGCTTCCTCTCCGGGGTGCTGGGCATGCCGGAGAGCCGGATCCGGGTGGTCGCCCCGGACGTCGGCGGCGGGTTCGGCGCGAAGTGCGAGTTCTACTGCGAGGAGGTGCTCGCCCCGCTGTTCGCGCTGCGGCTGCGGCGCCCGGTGAAGTGGATCGAGGACCGCCGCACCTCGATGGTGGCCTCGTCACACGCCCGCGAGCAGAAGCACACCGTGCGGGTCGCAGTGACCGACGACGGCACCGTCACCGCCGTCGACGCGCAGAGCTGGACGTCGAACGGCGCGGCGTACTGCACGCTGGCCACCACCCCGGCGTCCATCTCCAGCGCGATGCTCCGCGGGCCGTACCGGATCCCGCACTACCGGGCCCGAGCGCACTGCGTGGTCACCAACAAGACGCCGCTGGCGGTGTACCGGGGCGCTGGCCACCCGCAGGCGGTGCTGGTGATGGAACGGATGATGGACACCATCGCCGCAGATCTCGGCCGGGACCGGGTGGAGCTGCGGCTGCAGAACATGATCACCCCGGACGAGCTGCCGCTGGACCGCGGCACGGCGATCGTGCTGGCCGGTCAGGTCGTCTACGACACCGGTGACTACGGCGCCTGCCTCACCCGGGCCGTGGAGATGATCGGGCTCACCCCGGACTGGCCGGCCGAGCAGGCGGCCGCCCGGGCGGAGGGGAAGTACCTGGGCATCGGCCTGGCCTCGCTGGTGGAGGAGACGTCGATCGGGCCGTACGAGTCGGCCGTCGTCCGGGTCGACGGCGCCGGCAAGGTGACCGTGCTGACCGGCTCCTCGCCGCACGGGCAGGGGCACGTGACGACGTTCAGCCAGCTGGTTGCCGACGAGCTCGAGGTCGACCTCGAGGACATCACGATCATCTACGGCGACACCGATGTCGTCGCCGACGGCGTGGGCACCTTCGCGTCCCGCTCGGCGGCGATCGGCGGCGCGGCGGCGCGGAAGGCGGCCGGCGTCGTCAAGGACAAGGCGATGGACATCGCCGCGCACGTGCTGGAGATCGACGTCGCCGACCTGGAGTGGCGCGACGGCGCGGCGCACGTGCGCGGCGTGCCGGCGCGGTCGTTGTCGCTGGGTGAGCTGGCCGGGGCGGCGACGGCGTGGAACGCGCCGCTGCCCGGGGGGATGACGTTCAACCTGGAGGCCACCTACCAGCACCAGGCGGGTGGGATCGCGTTCTCCGACGCCACGCACGCGGCGAAGGTCGCCGTCGACGTGGAGACCGGCGAGGTGCAGGTGCTGGACTACGTGGTGGTGCACGACTGCGGCACGGTGATCAACCCGACGATCGTCGACGGGCAGGTGCACGGCGGGGTGGCCCAGGGGCTCGGCGGCACCTTCATGGAGGAGCTGGCCTACGGGCCCGACGGTCAACCGCTGCCGGTGACGCTGCAGGACTACATCATGCCGACGGTCGGGGACATGCCCTGGATCCGCACCGACCACATGGAGAGCCCGACCCCGTTGAACCCCTACGGGATGAAGGGCGCCGGTGAGGGTGGCGCGACCGGGGCCCCGGGTGCGCTGGTCGGTGCGCTGCAGGACGCGCTGGGAGTCTTCGGGGTGAACCTCACCTCGGACGGGCCGTGGACGCCGGACAAGGTGCTCGCGCTGATCCCGGAGGACCGGGCATGAGCATCACCGTGCTGGCCGGGGCGACGGTGGTCACCATGGACCCCGCGCGCCGGGTGCTCACCGCCGGGGCGGTGGCGTTCACCGACGCCGGGGTGATCGTGGCCGTCGGGGACACGGCGTCGGTCTCCGCCGACCACCCCGGGGCGACCGTCGTCGACTGTGCCGGGCAGCTCATCGTCCCGGGGTTCGTGAACACCCACACCCACCTGTTCCAGACCCTGCTCAAGGGCCTCGGCGACGACCGGGTGCTCTCGGACTGGTTCACCTCGATGACCGGGCCGTCGGCGGTGCAGCTGACGCCGGAGGACTGCTACGCCGGTGCGCTGCACGGGTGCGCGGAGGCGCTCACCACCGGGACGACGACGCTGCTGGACTTCATGTACGTGCACCCGCGCCGCACGTTGGGCGACGCGGTGGCGCAGGCCATGGCCGACGTCGGGATCCGCGGGGTGATGGCCCGCGGGTACATGACCGCGGGGGCCGACGTCGGGGTGCCACCGGAGCTGGTGCAGCCGCTGGACGACGCACTCCTGGATGCCGAGCGGCTGATCGGGGTGTGGAACCGGCCCGACTCGCGGGTGACCGTGGGGCTGGCGCCGTGCATGAGCTGGTCGGTCGACCGGGAGACGCTGGTGCAGACCCGGGCGCTGGCCGACGCGACCGGGGCGCTGGTGACGATGCACCTGTCGGAGTCGCCGTTCGACGTCGAGGAGTCGCTGCGCCGGTTCGGGTCCCGTGACGTGCCGTTCGCGGCCGAGACCGGTCTGCTGGGACCGGACCTGCTGGCCGCGCACTGCGTGCAGGTCGACGACGCCGATCTGGACCTGCTGGCCGCGACCGGCACGAAGGTCTCGCACAACCCCTGCTCCAACCTGTACCTGGGGTCGGGGTTCGCGCCGGTGCCCGCGATGCAGCGGCGTGGCATCACGGTGGGGCTGGCGTCGGACGGGCCCGCGTCGTCATCGAACCACTCGATGCTGCAGGCGATGAAGTTCGCGGCGCTGCTGCACAAGGGGGTGCACCGCGACCCGGAGATCATGACCGCGGAGAAGGCGCTGGAGATGGCGACCATCGACGGGGCCCAGGCACTCGGGATGGCGGACTCGATCGGGTCGCTGGAGGTGGGCAAGCGGGCGGACGTCGTGGTGCTGGACATGAGCAACCTCTGTGTGACGCCGGTGCACGCGGCGGTGTCGTCGCTGGTGTACAGCCAGCGCGGGGACGAGGTCAGCCGGGTCTACGTCGACGGCCGGCTGGTGGTGTCCGACGGTTCGCTGGTGACCGTTCCGGAGGCGGACGTGCGCGCGCGCTCCAGCGCAGCCGCTGCCGGGCTGGCGGCACGGGCCGGCACCGACCGGTTCGCCACCCGGCCGTGGCGGTCGATGGTCGGCACGTGACCGGTCACCCCGGAGACCCCGTGCCGGGTGCGGCGCTCCCCCGTGGCGCCGCACCCGCCACGGCCCCGGGAACCACGGTGCAGACGTCGTCCGGGGCGTTCTTGGCGTAGGTGACCTGGACGTCGAAGAAGCGGTCCGCGTCCAGGACGCCGGTGTCGGCGAGCTCGTACTCGCGCTCCAGCTTGCTGCGGCCGGCGTTCTCGTCCCGGAGCTCCTGGTAGGGGAACTCGGCCTGTGGGTAGCGGTAGAGCCACTGCATCCAGGAGTGGGTGGGGGTGCCGTCGACGGCCCACCAGTGCTCCTTGGCGTCCTCACCGTGGTTGCCCTCGGCGTTGGTCAGCCCGAACAGCCGCTCCTTGAGCACCGGGTCCTTGCCGTTCCACATCGCGACGGAGAAGTTGAGGAACCCGTAGCGGTCACAGAGGCCACCCAGGCCGTCCTCACCCCAGCGGTAGGCGCGGGCCACGGCGTGGTCGAACGGGAACGACGCCCAGGCGTCGCCGTCGGCGGAGTAGTCCTCCCGGACGGTGCCCCACTGCCGACCGGCCAGGTACGGGCCCCACATCCGCCACGGCGCGGACATGTCGGCGGACTCGGCCAGCCGCGCGTGCTCGGCGCTGCGAGGGGTCGGGGTGTCCTGGGGAGCGGGCGCCGGGTCCACGTTGTACAGCGAGGCGCCGGAGTCTGCAGCAGACGCCCAGGGTCCCACGGCGGCGTTGCACTCTTCTGTCACGCGAGGCCAGCCGAGACCAGGACCACCGCTGCGCCGGCTGAGGTGGCCGACCCCACGCCTCGACCCGCGCTCGGCGGCCCCGCTTCTACCGATCGACGTCGCAGAGCCGCCAGAACCGGCTGCGGCGGGCGCCCTGCTGCCCTTCTCCGGGGATGCGGCTGAGCGCCCGGTCGAGCCGCGCCCACGCCGCCGGGTCGGCGCGGAGCCGTGGCAGGTCCTCCACGCCCAGCACGCCGTGCGCGACGAGTGTGCGGGCGTAGCGCAGCGACGCCTCGGCCTTGGTCACGCCACCGCGGGTCGACGTCCGCTGCCGGTTCAGCGCCGCCTCCTCCAGCGCCTGCTCGTCGGGGAAGCGGGCGAGCAGGCGCGGCAACGGATGGCTGTCGGCGGCCGGCGCCTCAGTCGTGACCATCGGCCCGGTCGCCGCAGGGCCGAGCACCCGGTGCACCAGGGGGACGACGACCCGGTCGTGCGAGGTGCCGGGCGTCCAGACCGCGTCCAGGACGAGCGCCGACAGGCTGGCCCAGCGGGGTCGCCCGGGCTGCACGACGACCACGGGCTCACGAGCCGCGCCCTCCGCCGACTCGAAGTCGAGCATCGGCGCCCCGGTGTCCTCCACACGCACCCCTCGATCCGGTCCGCTGCGCCGGTCGCAGCGGGCTGGTCCAGGATGCCGTCGGTCGGACGCCGTGGACGGGCGACACAGCGAAGGGAGGTTCGCCTGGCGAGCTGCGGCGGTGACTCCCATCGGGTGACTCGGCTCCGGCCGGGAGGCGCCGACTGGTCTGATCGCGGGGTGAAGCTCGCCACCTGGAACTGCTGCGGGAAGTTCGACGCCAACCTGCGGCATCTGCTCGACCTGGACGTCGACGTGGCCGTGGTGTGCGAGGCGCTGGCTCCGGCCACGTGGCCCATGGCTCCGGACGGCCGGGCGATGACCGGCCTGAGCAGGCAGGTGTGGGCGGCCAGCTGGAAGGAGCTGGCGGTGGTCGCCCGGGCGCCGTGGTCGGTGGCGCTGCACGAGGACGCCGACTCGGCGCCGGTGTGGACGCTGCCCGTGCGGGTCATCGGCCCGACGTCGTTCACGCTGGTGGCGGTCTGGACCGTGGTCTTCCCGGGGACTCCTAGCTACGTCGCGCAGCTCGATCAGGCCGTCGACTGGATCGAACGGTTCTCCGTCGATGGGCCGACCGTGCTGGCCGGCGACCTCAACGCACCGATCTCGTCCAGCCAGAAGGCGTACGACCGGGTCGAGCGGCGGCTCGCCGATCTGGGCCTGGTCGATGCCTACCGAACGGCCCGCGGGCTCGAGCTCGGCGAGCAGCCCACCGAGGCGACGTACTTCCACCACCGCCGGCAGGGCCAGCCGTTCCACATCGACCACGTTCTCGTGCCCTCGGTCTGGGCGGACGAGGCGAAGGTCGAGGTGGGTGACTTCGACACCTGGGTCGGTTCGGGCCGCAGCGACCACGTGCCGGTGACCGTCGAGGTCAGCTGACGCTCCGGGAATCAAGGCGCGGACCGCGGCCGCTGGAGCGGAGGAAGCAGCCGGCGCTACGGCAAGCCGTGGTCAACCTGCCGCTGGATGGGGCCTCAGTCCTGGTTCTGCTCCGATACTCATCCCCAGGGCGTTTCCCCCTGGCGGTGCTTTCAGGTCCAACGCAACTCGGACTTAGTCAGTGACCCGTCACATCAGCGCACGTCGCTGACGGTCCAGTCGCTGAGCTGTGGCGAGCGCCTCTTGCGCCTTCTTGAGGCGCCCCCGGAGCAGGTCGCGCTCCCAATCGGTCCGAGCCAGAAGCAGCTCTTTCCGGGCAGCCTCCGCAGCGCGCTCGGCCGCTCGCAGGTTTGGCCTCGGCGAAGCGGTCTTCTGGCTGCCGCTTCTCGGGGTGGCCTGCGGCGAGCGACCGGAGTTGGTCCGCTTCCGCTGTGCGATACGCGCCTCTGCCGCCGCAATAGAGGCCTGGCACCTACCAGCGGCCGCGCTCGAAGCAGCGGCACCGGCCCCTCCCAGGGAGCGGAGCTTCTTCTTGCCCTGCGTGATCGTCCGCGTGTCCGCCAAACAGCCACGACAAGCTCGATATGGGAGCACGACCTTCTTGGTCGTCCCGCAGCTGGTGCAGCGGAGCTGGCGGTGCCGCATGCGGTCCGCTCGCTGGGCTGCACGGAGATCTTCCGCGATGGTTCGGATCCGCTCGCCGCCACCGGCGTCGATGACCCGGAGGACTGGACGGTCGTGGTTGAGCCGGCTCACGACATCAGGCTCCGGTCCTGCGCAGCCCGCGTCGTCACCCGTGAGGGTTGTGTCAGCCGGCGGACGACGGCCTCGCCCCCGACCCGGCCGATCAGCTCGAGGTCACCGCAGACGACGAGCAGGTCCCGCGCGCGGGAGAGCCCGACGTACAACATCTCCCGCGCCCGCTCCTCGAGCCGGAATCCGTTGACGGCGAGCACCACGGCCGGCCGCTCCAGCCCCTTGAAGCCGAGGACGTGCCCGTAGAAGAGGTCCTCGTCGTCCCAAAACGTGGCCCAGTAGGCGTCCTGCCCCTGCGCCTGCCGCTCCACCTGCACCGGGTGCCGGCTGTAGGTAGTCAACAGTGCCACCGACTCCGGGGGCCAGCCTTCCTCGAGCAGGGCGTCAGCGGCGTCGTCGGCGACCCCGACGGCGTCCTCGGTGGCGCACTGGATGAACCGCACCGGCACGCCCTGCTGTCCGCGGCTGCGCATCTGCGCCGGCGCGAGGCTGGAGAACGTGCCGGCGATCTGCTTGGTGTTGCGCAGGTTCTCCGTCAGCGGGATCGGCACCAGGTCAACCGTCGGCCGGCCCTGCCGGGCGAACACCCGCTGCCCCTCGTCGGCGAAGACGTACAGGCAACCCTCGCCCGGGTGCTTCAGCGCGGCGAGGACGGCGGCCCACCAGCTCTGCGCGAAGTCCTGCGCCTCGTCGATGACGATCGCGTCGAACCGCTCCCCCTCCGGCAGGTCGCCGGCGAGCGCGATCATGCGGTCGGGTAGCAGTTCCTCCCAGTAGCCGCTGTCGTCGTCCGAACCCACCGGCACCCCCCAGCCGATGCCGAGGTTGTGGAAGGTGCCGACGTACGCCGGCCGCTCCCGCCGCCGCAGCTGTTCGGTCCGGCGGGTGAGGTACTCGGCCAGGCCCCGCGAGTAGCACATGAGCGCGACCCGCTTGCCCTCGTTCGCCAGCCGGCGTGCCTTCTCGATGGCCAGCCAGGTCTTGCCCGATCCGGCGCCGCCGCGGATCTCGACCCGGTTGAGCAGCGCCAGCCGGTCGAGGACGTCGGCCTGCTCGCGGGTCAGCAGGTCGCAGGCGGCCTCCCTCTCGGCGAGGTCGGCGACCAGGTCCCGCTGCGGGATGGCCGCACCGGCGAGGCAGTCGACCAGCGCGTCGACGTCCGCGTGCGTGGGCGGCTCGGGGACGTCGACCAGCTTGCGCAGCGCCGTCTCGATCCGGCTGGCGGCGTAGGGCAGGTCGGTCTGGTCGAGGACCATCCACCGTGGCAGGTCCGGCGCCCGGAAGTCGTCAGGCAGGGTGGTGGTCGGCAGCGCGACGAGGTGCCCGAGCCGCGGGTTGCCGGCCGACCAGCGCGGGTGCTTGTCGAGGTAGTCGCGCAACAGGTACTTGCAGATCCGGGCCTGGTCGACCGGGTGGATCACCTTGTCGCGGGTGCGGCCGGACTGCCGCCACTCCCCGTGCTGCAGGGACACGCTGCCGCCCTTGACCTCGACGACGGCGATGCCGACGCCGGGCCAGGCGACGATGAGGTCGGCCTCCCGGTCCTCCTTGCGGTCGCTGAACCGCTGGCCGCAGAAGACGACGGCGTCGTCAGGCAGGTGCTCGAGCAGCGCGTCGGCGAAGAGGTGCTCGGCGTACGACGCGAACGCCGGCTCCTCCGGATACCGCCGCGCCGTCACTCCCGTACTCCGGTCACCTGCATGACTCCCCGTGATCCCCGTTGATTGCAGGACGCAGCATGGCACCGCCTGCGGGCGCCACCCGGTCGCCACCGCTGCGCGCGTCCTCAGGTGAGAAGCCCACGGCAGTCAGTCGAGGACGTCCTCGTCCTCGACTGAGGGCTCATCGCGCCCCCCGTTGAGTCCGCAGCTGCGGCAGGTCAGCACCGGCTCGTCCGGCCCGAGCATGCAGCCGCCCAGCGCGATGAGCCCTCGTTCGGCGAGCTCGAAGTCCGCGGGGCCGGGCAGCCCCCAGACCAGCGGGATGGACTCCTCCCGCCCACACGACGGGCACGACTTCCCGACCTGCACGCCAACCGACTCGCTCAAGAGCCCTCCCCGCGTCTCGGCCACCCCGACGGCGACCGGGTGCGGAGTAAAGCAGCAGACCCCGACAGAACGTCCATGCCGGCACCGAGTCGGACCGCTGGTCGCCGGCCGACTTAGCGCAGCACGGATGGCTGGATAGTCACGTTGAACCCGCAGCGTTCGAGATCTCACGATCCAACACATCGACAACGCGCCGAGAAGCGTCGTGGCGCAAGAGGCGGACTTGACCTACTGCGCGCGGCGCAGCCGCCGCAACCTCACCAAGAACCGCGGCGTACGCCTTGTCACGGGTGATGAAGACATCGCAATCCGGTAGGTAGGCAGCATGCTGGTTGTCGACAGGGTTCCCATGAGTCACCTTGCGCCGCAACTGAACGACCTCAAGTGTTCGCCGAAGCCAACTGCGCAACACTTCTCCGGACTCGACCTCCTCAAGCCATAGCCGCGAGAAGCCGGGAAGGTCGCCAGCCAACCTGTCAAGGTCGACGTAAGCACCAACCCAGTCCGCAAAGGTGTTCTTGGGCCCACCTAACGCCCCACGAGCTCGCAGACTGAGCAGGCTGTGCGCCAATTGGTCTCGGGTCTCCAGACGCCATGCTGCGATAGGCCGACCATCCCAGCCACCCCAATCTGGCTCTTTATGTGAGGCAGGATTCGAGACCAGAAGGGTCGTCAAATCATCGCCTACTAGCCCACTGTCCACGAATCGCTGCCGATTGTCCTGCTGATTCAGCATGACTGAATTGATCACTGGCTCCGTCTGCACCGCCCACTCGTGAGCTAGGTCAGACTGCTCCACTGCATGCCGATAGATCCGCTTGAGCCACCAGGCATCCAGAGACGCCACCGCACCGGTGTCAGGTAACGGACGGATCATCTTGGGTCGCCGTCGCCGTATGACGTTCACGTACTCGAGCGACTGGAGATGCGCCTCGGTCTGTAGCCGCCGCCTCCGGGGGCCACGAGCAAGGAGTCGAACAATTCGATCTCGAGTGGCACGCTGCGGAGTCTTGAGCACTTCGAGCAGTACACTCGGCGGGACGATCAGCTCGCAGTTATGTCGGTCAGCAATCTCCTCAAGGGACCTTCCGGTGCCCTCAAGGGCAATCGCCGACCATACGTTGTTGTCTAGCAATAGCCGCAATCGGGAGGTGACCGTCATCGGATCAGACGCCGCGCTGTCATCACCTCGTGAACCGCGGTCACAACTCCGCGGCCTTCCGCAAGATGATTTCCACGTCGTCCGTCAGCTCGAACGCCCGTAGCCGCTTCCGCGCCGCAGCCAGCTCCTCGCGCGAGAACAGCTCGGAGAACTCCGGGTCGAGCACGCTCGCCGCTGGACTCTTGTGCAAGAGGGAGCTCTTCACCAGACGTCGCCAGTTGAAGCGCGCGTCGTCGTCTGCCAGCAGTTCGCGGACCGCCTGGTGGGCGCCAATGGAGGCGACACGGCCTGTGAAGTAGGCCGGCTCGTAACCACAGGCAGCTCTGATGTATGCCAGATCGGCGCGGATACGGTCGTCGAATGCCTTCCGCAGACGCTTGGACGGTGCGTTGCCTGTGGGCCTTGCTGCCCGCTGCTCCTCGTTGGCGCTCGTACGCGCGTCGAGAAGCCGGCCCGCTGCGTCGAGCATGTCGCCGATGGCGGTTGGCCGCACCGACTCCTCCTCGAAGAGGGTCAGCGACTCATCCCTGCGACTGTCCGTCGACTTGCTCGTCGACACATTGGCGGTCAGCGGTGGGCGGCTGTCCCCGAGTCGCAGCTCACCACCGTGGTTGATCAGCGAGCCGGCCTGCTCGAGCCGTGACACAGCCGCCGACAGTGCAGCCTGGATGTCTGTTCCTTGGCGGCGCCAGCCGAACAGCCGGGACATAGCAGTCATGAGGTCTGTGGCGTGCATGGACCTCGCATCCCGCACGAGGAGGAGGACGGCCAACTCAAGCTCAGCGGGTGGGACCCAGCCGATCTTGCGGATCCCCTCGTCGTCCGTTGGAACTCGGACGACGGCGACCTCAACTCCGGACAGGGACAGGAAGTCAGCGCTGTCCCGGATGACTTTCCGACCATCGACGGTGACCTTGGACAGCACGAGGTCGATGTTCTGCTGGATGGCAGAGCCGACGCGTCCCACTCGCCAGTCGTTGCGGAAGTACTCCAGCAGGCGGCCGTGGTGCACCGGCGCTTCGACGCGCAGGACGCGCTCGAAGTAGGCCCGCATGGCCGGCCGCGCGTCTGCCGAACTGGGTGCCGCCCAGGTGCGCTCACCGGGGCTTCGCCCGTATGCGGAATGGGTCGGGTATGCCACCGCCCAGTCGGGCTTGGCGTCGAAGTCGATCTCCTCCAGGACGACCGCTGGAGCTGGCTGTCCGTCGGCAGCTGGCGCGGCAGGGCTCTCCCCTCGGATCGCCGCCTCGATGGCTGCCTGGAGCTGCTCGATCTGTCCGCGCCGATCCCGGGCCCAGCTGAGCCCCCAGATGCGGTGCATGCGCCACCCGAGCCCTTCCAGCACCTGCTGGCGGAGCCGGTCACGGTCGCGGGCTGCCTTTGCGGAGTGGTACATCGCGCCATCGCACTCGATGGCCAGCACGTACTCACCTGCGCGCTCGGGGTGCCGCACGGCCATGTCGATGCGGTAGCCGGCGTTGCCGACCTGCGGATCGACCTCGTAACCCATGCCCCGGACGACCTCGAGCACATCCTCCTCGAACGGGCTCTCCGGACCCACGGAACCCTCTCGGGAGTCGACGGCGAGCGCCGGAAGACCGCGGTCAGCGAAGTCGAGATAGCTCTTGAGGTGCGGGACACCGTTCTGCTCGTCGCTCGGCACTGGGAACTCGTCGGTCGTGATCCGTCCGGCCCGGAAGGAGGAGACGACCTCCACTCGCCGGCGGGCACGGGTGACGGCCACGTTGAGACGCCGCCATCCACGCTTTCGGTTCAGCGGACCGAAGTTCATGGTCATCTTGCCGAACTCGTCGGGGCCGTAGCCGACGGTGAAGACGACGATGTCGCGCTCGTCGCCCTGCACGCTCTCCAGGCTCTTGATGAAGAAGCCGTCCAGTCGGTCGTGGTCACTCAGCAGCCTTCGCAGGACCGGCTCGTCGACCGCCCTGCGTTCCATCGCTGCAAAGACCGCATCGACCTGCGGAGAGCTGAAAGCGACCACCCCGATGGACAGATGGGGATGGAGCGTCGCGTGGTGCAGCACCCGGTCCACCACGAACTCCGCCTCGACCGGGTTGTCGCGAGTCGTGCCCCGGTTGTAGACGCCGTCGACGACGAAGCCCTCGACGCCGAGGTCCGACGCTTCGAACGTCGCGCCGGGGAAGGAGTGCAACTTGCCCTCGTAGACGCGGTGGTTCGAGTAGCTGATCAGCGACTCGTGCTGGCTGCGGTAGTGCCAGAGGAGCGGCAGGTTGGCCAATGCGCCAGACGCCTTTGCGAGGAGGAGCAGCGACTCGAAGGAGTCCGTGGCCTCCTCGTCGTCTTCGGTGAAGTCCTCGCTGCCGGCCCCAGCCGTGAAGAAGGCGGTGGGCTCGAGTTGCTTCTCGTCACCCGCGACGATCAGGGCGTCACCGCGGTAGATGCAGTTGATCGCGTCCCACGGCAGCACCTGTGACGCCTCGTCGAAGATGACGACGTCGAAGCGCATGTCCGCCGGAAGGAACTGGGACACCGACAGCGGGCTCATCATGAAGCACGGCTTGAGGTCCTGCACCAGCGACCGGGTCTCCGCGAGCAACTGCCGGATCGGCTTGTGTCGCGTCTTTTTCGCTGCCTCGCGGCTGATGACGGACGCCGCCCTGCTGCCGTTCGAGCTGGGGCGCCGAGCCGCGCACTGGGAGACCACCCCGGCGTACCGATCATCGACCTGCCGACGGTCGAGCACGCGGAAGTCCGCGACCAGCGCGTCGCGGTCCGCAGCCCGGTAGCGCGCCAGCCGATCGTCTGACCGCACCGTCGCGTCGACCCACGCCACCGACGTCGCGCGCTCGATCGATGGGAGGACGTCGGCGGCGGGGGTGACGCGGTCCACCAGCTCCGCGACGACGCCGCCGAGTCCGTGCTCACCGAACCACGCACTCAACCGCGTGTACTGGCTCCAGTCCTCGATGTCAGTAGCCGCTCGTTCGGTCATCTCCCCGAGCAGCTGCTCGGCGTCCTCAAGATCCGCCGCGAAAGCGGCGCTCAGCTCACGCGCACGGTCGTCCTGGAAGAGGCCCAGGACCTTCTCGGACGCAGCAGCCCAGCGGTCGACGAGTTCGGCGAGATCACGTGCAGTGAGACTTGGGGATGCCAACCGCTCGGCAACGACAGGAGCGACCGGCCCGCCGAGCTGCTCCCGAAGATCTCGTGTCCACGCCAGTGCACCGTCGAGGTCACTCCACTCCGTGTCCAGGGCGCGGTAGGAGGGGCCGAGCATGGCCTGGTCTGCCTCGTACGCCTCGAAGATGCGCGCCCCTGCGTCGTCCCGGCGGCGGGCTGTCCGAAGAAGGCTCTGGGTCTCGTGCACGGTGATGTCTCGCCCCGTCACGAGCGCAACGTGCTCGGCTGCTTCGACCCCGGGCCCGAATGCGCTGGCTGCTTCGGCGCACCACTCCCCCAGCTGGTGGAGTGACATGACCATCGCCGCGAATGCGAACTCACCGAGCCGCTGCTGGATCTCTTCGTGCAGTTGCGCCACGAGGTCCCGCAGCTGGCCACCCAGTCTGGTGAGCAGCGGGTCGGGCTCGCCGTCCTCACCCAACTGGCTCGCGAGAGCTCGCATGTCGAGGTCGTCACCCGCCAGCCGGACGGCATTGCGAGCGACGTCGATGGCCGACGACAACCGACCGAAGTCCGTGTCACCCCGGCGGTAGTAGGAGCCGAGGCGAGCTGCGTGATCGACCTCTCCCTGGTCGAGCGCACGTTCGGCGCGCTGCCACTCGGCTGCCTCACCCAGGAGCGCGAGGACGTCAGGTGTGACCTTGCCGGAGACAGTCACCGCTCTCAGTTGTTTGCGATCGGCGCGCGCCGAACCGGACCAACGACGGATTCCGGTGTGGACTTCACGGAACCGGTGGTCGAGTGCCGCGAGATCCAGCTCCAGCGCATCCGGGCCGAACACACCCTCGAGAGCTGTGCGCCGACTCCGCATGCTGGTCACCAACATGCCCAGCACTCGCTCGGACTCTTCGAGTGCCGCGTGCAGGTTGGGGTTGAACCAAGGGGTCAGCGGTCGCGCGGTGACCGCACCGAGAGCCGCCAGGTCGGCCAGGCGAGCAGCAACCGACAGGGTCGGGCCCTCGGTCCCGAAGCCGAGCGCGGCACCCAGTCGTTGGGTGATGCCGTTGATCTCGACGAGTCGTTCCGGCAGCTGGGTCAGCCACTGGAGCAGCCGCCGCGATTCCGAGGCCGTCACTGCACCGCCGGGGGCCCAGCTCATCTCCGCCGGGTCGAGCAGAGCATCCATGTCGTTGCCGCGGTCACTGTCCAGCTCCCCGTGCCGCGGGCCGGCCTCTCGTTCCAGCTGCGAGGTGACCGCCTGGTAGTCGCCGATCCAGGTCCTCAGTTCCGCTGCGCGGACACCGAAGGCCGTGAGGTCAGCGTCGTCGACTGACAACCACGAGACCGGCGCCGCATCAGGAAGAGCCTCGACGAGCTCGAGGACGTGACGCCGCCGCTCCACGTCCTGGTGCCGGACCCCGAACGACATGCCCAGGTCTTCGTCGACCGCCGCACATCGTGCCCGGAGACCGGCGACGGCATCCCGCGCCTGCTGTGCAGAACGGCGCATGCCGTCCACGTCGAACTGGCCATCAGCCGCATCCGCGAGGTCTCGCCAGAGGAAGGCGTCCCCCTCGAGAACCGGCTGCCAGACTCGTGCGATTCGCGCAGCGCGGTCGAGGATGGCCGCGAAGGTCCCGTCGTCCAGATCAGCCCAGGCACTGGACACGGGCACAGCGACGTCCCGGTATCCCTCCAGGTGGACGACTCGACCGAGGACGTCGAACAAGCTGCGTCCGAGGGGCTTGCGGACCTCGTTCATCGCCTCCGCGTGGGCCGTGAGTGCGACCCGATCTTGCACGAGGGTCGAACGCTCCACGTCGCTGAACCGCGGAGTCGCGCGCGGTGACGTGGTCAAGGCACGGTGCAGCTCCGCGGCGACCTGCTTGCGGGTGGCCGCATGGCTGTGGAGCTCGAGCAGGAACGGGCTGAGCTGCTTGTCCGCCAAGCGGTTGCGGACGACGTCGAGGGCAGCGGCCTTCTCACTGACGAAGAGGACCGACCGCCCAGAGGCCATCAGCTCGACGATGATGTTCGCGATCGTCTGGCTCTTGCCGGTACCCGGCGGGCCGTCCATGACGAAGCTGCGCCCATCGCGCGCCGCGAGAATGCATCGCCGCTGGCTGCTGTCGGCATCCAGGATGCTCATCAGCTGCTCGGGCGGAGTGACCCGGTCGACGTCGTCCGGGTGGACGGGCTCGAAGCCGAATCGCTCGCCCGTCGGAGAGTCCGGTCCGAGGGCCAACAGCTGCACCATCGGGTGCACGAGGACCTGCTGTTCGTGGTCGAGCAGGTCCCGGAAGATGGCCTCCTTGTGAAAGCTG
This sequence comes from Modestobacter sp. SYSU DS0511, assembly GCF_054050755.1. Taxonomy (NCBI): domain Bacteria; kingdom Bacillati; phylum Actinomycetota; class Actinomycetes; order Geodermatophilales; family Geodermatophilaceae; genus Modestobacter; species Modestobacter sp. SYSU DS0511. Next base: position 91,400 of record NZ_JBJGZY010000008.1, on the reverse strand, counting down.
AAGTTGGTCAGGACTGCTCGCTCGACGACGGCCCAACCGGGCTGCTCGGCGATCGCCGAAGCCACCTCGGCCAGGTAGTCCGCGATGGCGACTCCGTCTGCGTCAGGAGCCGGGAGCTTGACCCCGTAGTTCTGCTCCATCAAGAGCTGGAGCGCCGGGTTGAGGACGACGTCCTCCTCCGCCGGTCCCAGCGACCACGTGCCGGCGTCGCCCTCGCGGTGGAGCTGCACGGGCACCAGGAGCAACGGGCTGTCGACCGGCTTGTCATCCGGGTCCAGCCAGCGGAGGAAACCCGCACCGACGTAGAGACTCCAGAAGCCCCTGTCGGCGTACGTGCTCTGACTGACCTGGTCCAGCCGCCGCAACGCGCCTGGGAGCTTTTCGGGCGTCTTGTTCCCGACGTCGATCCGCGGCCGGTCCGATCGAAGAGCCGGGAGCTGGTCCGGGTCCTCCTCGCTGGCCTCCGCTGAGGTGACCACCGCGCTGCCACCGGCCACCACGTCCAGCAGTCCTTCGAGCCGGGGGGCCGCGATCTCGAGTGACGCAGTCTGGACGTGCTTGAAGTAGACGAGTCGCTGCCGGCCGTCAACAGCGACGAGCGCGGCGCGCCACTCCTCGATCTGCCGGCGCAGCTTCTTCTCGAGGCTGTCCGTGAGGCCGAGAGCTGTGGACCCGGAGCCTGCGGGTTGTTCAGAAGACCGTGTCACGGGACCCTCCTTGCACGAGTCGGCGCACGAGGTCCGTCACGAGCTGTCGGTCGTCGTCGTCGAGGGATGCGATGAGATCGTGGAGCGAGTCCGACGGCACGAGAGTCGGCTCATCAGCCGGCTCATCGTTCGGCGCCTCAGCCGTTGGGGTGCTCGGGTCCTCGAACAGGCTGTCCTGACGGGGCGGCAACAGGTGGGTGAGCCCGTCCGGGAGATCGTCCCCATCCACCAGCCGGAGCACCTGGGTGCAGCGGGTCATGGCGACGTAGAGCAGCCGTTGCCCGTCCGTGGTCGCCCGAGAGAGCTCGGTCGGGTTGAGCACGACGACGGAGTCGAACTCCAGCCCCTTGACGAGAGAAGCCGGCACGATGGTGAGCGGCTTGCCGAAGTCGCCGGCCCGACCGTCCCCCGTGGAGCCATCGACGGCGCTGTAGGCCGGGAGCAGGTCATCAAAGGACTGGTCCGGGACGACAATCGCGGTCTTCATGCCCTGCGCGACGTCCAGGAGAGCGAGCCGCAGCGCGCGGTCACTCGCTGGCTCGACGTCGTCCAGGTGGACGGTCGGTGCGCCAGCGCCGATGCGAACCGACCGCGGCGCGGACAGGTCGGGGGCGATGAACGGGAGCAAGCGGGCTGCGAGCGCCAGCGCCTCGGCCGGCACCCGATAACCGATGCTCAGCGTCTCGACGGTCGCTGCGGTGGTCGCGAGGTGTTCGGTCAGCTCCGTCCAGTCGTCCCGGATCCAGGCGCCGGTCGCCTGCGCGAGGTCACCCAGGACGGTGAACGACCCTTCGGGGCAGCGGCGAGCCAGCGCCCGGGCCTGCATCGGGGAGAGGTCCTGCGCTTCGTCGACGACGACGTGACCGTAGGTGCGGACCTCTCCGTTGAGCAGATGCGAGAGCTCGTCGAGGCAGAACAGGTCGTCGACCGTCCAGGGCTCGTCACCGATGGTGGCCTGGGGCTCGCGGTAGAGGCGGGCTCGCTCGTCGGCGGAGAGGACGCCGGTGGTCGCGTCGACCAGCCACGACTGCGTCCCGTACAGCCCGCGGAGCAGCTCTTCCGCGGTGAACGTCGGCCACATGCGGTCGAGGGCGTTGGTGAACGTCGAGAGCCGCCGGATGGCGGGTTCTGTCGCGATGACCGCTCGGCCTGCCTCGGCTTGCGCCTCGACATAGGCGGCGAAGGCGGCGGCTGACAACGACTGCCGCAGCAGGTCACGCGCCTGATTGTGCGGCAGGTCGCGCGCGGCCGCGTCGTCGGCGAGTGCACGGATGCGCGCAGCAGGCAGCACTGCTTTGGCACCCCCGAGCGAGAACTCGAGGTCGCCCTCGGTCCAACCGCGACGCGCATCGAGTGCTCGGCGCAGCACCGAGGCCATCGCTGCGCTGCCCTTGACGCGGGCTGCCTCGGCCGAGTCCGCGCGCGCCGCGGCCGCCTCGCCGGCATACAGAGACGCGAGGTCGACCTGGAGGATGTCGGACGCATCGAGGGACGGCAGGACACCGCTCATGTAGCTCAGGAAGGCGGTGGACGGCGCCACGACGAGGATGCCGGCCCGCCGCAACTCCGCGTCGTTGAACGCGTGCCATGCGGCGCGGTGCAGCCCGACGACCGTCTTGCCGGTCCCGGGGCCTCCCTGGACGACGAGCACCTGGTTGCGAGGCGCCCGGATGATGCGGAACTGCTCGGCCTGGATGGTGGCGACGACTTCGCGCATCGCGCCGTCACGCGAACGGTCCAGCTCGATGAGCAGGGCGTCGCTGACCGGGGTCGGCGCGCCGTCCTCGCCCTTCGCGACGTCGCTGACCGAGACAGCGGTGATCTCGTCGACCACCTGTGCCAGGACGCGGTCCTGCTCGATGAAGACGCGCTTGAGCTCGAGTCCGCGGGAGTCGATCGGGCTGGCCTCGTAGAAGACCTGTGCGGCGGGCGCGTGCCAGCTGGCGACGACGAGTTCCTTGGTCTCGTCGTGGACCCTTCGCCGTCCGATGTAGAGCGGCTCGCCGTCACGGTCGACCCGACCGAACACCAGCTGGCCGGACCCCCGGGCGTTCCGAAGCACCTCCAGTGCCCGCCTGACCGCGTGGGCCGTCGCTCGGTTGCCCTCTTGATAGCTCTGGTACGTGACCTCGACGCTGGCCAGGCCCTTGTCGAGAAGCTCGTACGCGCGTGTCACGTAGGCCTGCTCCGACTCGTGCGCCGGATGCGCAGCTACCCGGGTCGCAGCCGCAGGCTCGAGGAGGGCGCTCACTGAGCCCACCGGTTCACAGGCCCGGGTTCAGGCCTGCTGTCCATGGCATCGGACATCTGCATGCGTTGCTCCCCGTGTGCGCGCTCGACTCCGCCGTCGATACGGAACGGACCCTGCCATCTCCCCGTGACGTTTCGAGGCAGCAGGAGCGATGAGTCACCGGATGGGGTGGCCGCCTGCCCCACGCAGCACAGGGGCCACATGCGGGAGGCCGACGGGCTGTTCAAGCCATCCATCCGATAGCCGGGCGAGCGTCACGCTGGCGCCAGGCTCGCTGTCTCGGCAGAGTCCTGGTCCACGGTGAACGCCTTGTCCGCGAGGGAGCCGACCGCCCAGGTAGCCGTTGCGTCCATGCCTCCGCCGACGGCTCCACCAACGAGGGGAACGCCCTTGGCCAGAGTGATCACCGCGCGCTTGGTGCCGTACTTGGCGACGAGCATGAAGCCGACCTTCTTGTTGATCTGACGGATCACCGTGATGGGGATCCGCTTGATCACGGTCATGCTCACCTGGGTTCCGACCTTGACCCCGACCTGCTTGAGCACCTCGGCGCCCGCATTGCCGACCAGGCAGAGGAGCACAGCGGTGCGGACCTCCTCGCTGTCGAGGTCATGCCCGTGCACAGCGGCGATGGCACCAGCCAGGTGGGTTTGCACCAGGTAGGACGCGCCGACGTTCGCGGGGAGGGTGAGAGGCATGGCGATGAAGCCACCGAGGTTGGTCACGAAGCCCTGCGCGCCAGCGGCAGCCGCGTGATTGCGGACGAGGGCGCTCACCGCCTGCTCGGTCGTTCGCCCCGACAGCGCCTCCGCAGCCGATTCAGCAGCGCTCTTGAACGGCCCGAAGCCGTTGATACCGACCTTCAACAACTGTTCGACGAGCTCCTGCCCCGCCTTCGCCACGTTGGACGAGCGGTCGTCAGGGGACGTGGCAACAGTCATCGAGAGCACCTTCCATGGCTACGAACATTCGGCTCGGCGACGCTAGGGCGCGATGTGCGCGAAACGGCCGGGACAGGCCGGCGCATCGCCCGGGCGGAGCACAGGTCGCCCCTTGGGACACACGAGACCCGTGGAACACAGGCCGACGAACCACCGCGCCCCTGACTCAAGAGTCATGGCGGATCAGTACTCACGCCGACGGCCTTCGACGGGGATGGGGAGGCTGAGTGGCGTCCCCCCAAGGTCACCCGTTCGCCCAGCGCCTGCGCCTGCGCCTGCGCCTTTGAGCGTGTCCACCCTTGGCTGATGGCCTTCGGTGAGACGGTGCCTGCACAAGGAGCATGATGAGGCGGGGGACACGAAGTGCTGGATGACGCGCAGGTGCGAACTGCGATGTTCGACCATCTGCGACGCCTCACCGAGCTACACCCGGAGGGCGTGCGGTCAGCGGACCTGAACACCTTCACCGTTGGCGATCGCGCGATAAAGCTGGTCGTGCAGCCCGGCATCTGGAAGCCGGCCGAGCTGGACGCCGCGCTCACCATCCGCACGACCTTCACCGCACCGAATCAGATGCCGCCGTACCAGGACGACATTGCAACGGGCGGGCTGATCAAGTACGCCTACCGCGGTACCGACCCGAACCACTCGGACAACCGAGCGCTGCGCACGGCGATGCAAGAACAGTGCCCCCTGGCCTACTTCATCGGCGTGGCCAAGAGCGTCTACCAGGCGCACTTCCCGGTGTTCATCGTCGGCGAGCGACCCGAGCAGCAGGCGTTCCTGGTAGCGATCGACGAGGCTCAGCGCCTGGTGGACCCCGAGCTGGTCGAGAGGCTGACGCCCGATCGGCGCTCGTACCTGGAGCGGCTGACGCGGGTACGACTGCACCAGCCGGTTTTCCGTGCCCGGGTGCTGCAGGCCTACGAGACGCAGTGCGCCATTTGCCGGCTGAAGCACGCCGACCTGCTGGACGCGGCCCACATCGTCCGCGACGCCGACGAAGGCGGGCTGCCCGTCGTCCCAAACGGCCTGGCGCTGTGCAAGATCCACCATGCCGCCTACGACCGGAACATCATCGGCGTGCGCCCCGACCTCGTGATCGACGTACGCCGGGACATCCTCGCCGAGGTCGACGGGCCGATGCTCAAGCACGGCATCCAGGAGATGGCCGGCGTGCGCATCACCGTGCCGCGCCAGCGGACCGCTCAGCCAGATGGCGAGCGCTTGGAGCAGCGGTACGAAGAGTTCCGCGCAGCCAGTTGACCAGGCCAGCGAGCGCCAGGACGGTGCGATTCTGGAAGGCGCGACCTCGATGCGGTCGCGCGTTCCGGCGGAGCTCGGGACCGTGCCGCTCCTCCGGGTGAGTCGGCTTCAGTGACCGGCGTCTGACTGTTGTGATCCCCGGGTGAAGCTCGGCACCTGGAACTGCTGCGGGAAGTTCGACGCCAACCTGCCGCACCTGCTCGACCTGGACGTCGACTTGACCGTCGTCTGCGAGGGCACGACGCCGGCGGCCTGGCCGCGGACCGCTGACAGCCGGTCCGTGACCGGGCTCGGCCAGCGGGTGTGGCCGGAGAGCTCGAAGGAGCTGACGGTCGTCGCCCGCGAACCGTGGTCGGTGGCGGTGCACGAGGACATCGGGTCCGCGCCAGCGTGGTTGCTGCCGGTGCGGGTCAGCGGTCCGACGTCGTTCACGCTGGTGGCGGTCTGGACGGTGGTCCTCCCGGGGACGCCTGGCTACGTCGCGCAGCTCGACTAGGCCGTCGACTGGATCGACCAGTTCTCCGCTGAGGAGCCGACCGCGCTGGCCGGCGATCTCAACGCACCGATCTCCTCCAGCCAGAAGGCGTACGACCGGGTCGAGCGCCCGCTCGCCGACCTGGGCCTGGTGGACGCCTACCGGGTGGCCCGTGCGCTCCACTCAAGCGAGCAGCCCACCGAGGCGACGTACTTCCACCACCGCCGGCCGGATCAGCCGTTCCAGATCGACCACGTGTTCGTGCCCGCGGACTGGGCTGCCGTCGCGAAGGTCGAGTTGGGCGGCTTCGACACCTGGGTCGGCGCAGGTCGCAGCGAGCACGTGCCGGGGACCGTCGAGGCCAGCTGACCGAAAAGCCGGGACGCCCCGGCAGGCCGTCACCACCCGGGCCGTGCGCGCCCTGCAGCGCATCGAACTTCGCCTTCGCGTTCTGACCTGCCATCACCGCGCGGTCTCGCACCGCGGCCGGCAGCCTTCGTCGCGTCCGGGCCGTGAGTCGGTCTTGACGCCACTCAACTATCTCCGCCCACGCGCGCTCGTCATATGGCGTCATCTCAGTCGACACAGGATCCCCCGTCATCGTGGTTCCTCCTACGCCTCGTCTTTGGGCGTACCGCCCGCGACGAGATCCGCGTGATCCTCCGCGACAGCGGCGTTGGTTTCGTCGAAGTGGTCCAGCGTTTCCCCCGGCTCCCCGGCACTGATGTCGCGCTGCACCGTCTTGCCGATGGCCTTCTCGACGAGCCGCACGAGAGCTTCCCGCCGGCGGGTGAAGTGGGCGTCGAAGTTGCCAGCCCGCAGGGCCTCCGCATCCACCAGATGGGTGCCCAGCAGGCCGTCGACGCGTTCCGCATCTACACCGGCCTTCTTCTCGATGAGCTTCAGGTAGATCGCCGGGTCGCTGCCGCCGATCGTACGGTTGGTCTCCGCCGACAGCGGCGTCTTGTTGACGATGCTCTCCCGACGCTCGTCGTCGATGTTGTTGTCGAGGCACCACTTCTGCGGGAAGACATGGTGGATGTCGACGGCCAGGTTGACGTACTGCACCTTGTCCAGCGCCTGGCCCTTCATCCAGTCATGTGCCCCGTTGCCGAGTAGAAGGGCGTAGATGCCCTTGTAGGCAGCCGCACCGCGCGTGCGCAGTGAGTGCAGTCGGGACTCCACGAAGTTGGCGTCCTGGACCGTCTTCGGCGTCACGGCTTCCGGCTGCTGCCGGGACCACGCCGGGACCTGCTCGATGTCGCGGACGAACCGGGTCTCGATCGCGCTGCCGTACAGCTCGCCCAAGATGCCGCACCAGTACCACTGCCGCAGTCGGTCGCGCACCCCGATGAGATCGGCATCCTTGCCGAGTTCCACTTTGAGCGCCGCCAGGGGGACGAGCTGCTTCGGGTACGGCAGGAATCGGGTGTCGAAGATGTGCAGATCCGCGAGGAAGGTGGACGCCCAGATGAAGGCTTCCCGGAGCGGGTCGCGCCACGTCAGGTAGTCCGTCAGCTCCAGCTTGAGGACGTCTTCCCGCTTGGCCGACACGGCGGGTGGCCTCTCGGAGCTGTCGGCTCGATTGCGCTGCAACGTGGTGAGCATGGTGACGGCCTGCAGGAAGTCCGTGTTCTCCACGGCGGACAGCGCCGGGTAGCCGGCGAACTTGAGCTGCGTCTCGCGCCAGTCGTCGTTGAGCCGGAAGTCCTCACCGTGCTTGTCGTAGAAGGCCTTGTCCCCGGCGAACGTCGCGGTGAGCAACTCGAACACGTTGAGCGCCAGGCCGCCCGTGTTGACCTTCTCGAACACGGTGGCCACGGCCGACTTGCTGGTGGCGGTGTCCAGTTCGATGGCCGGGATGTTGTAGGTGCCTGCGGGCTGCACGACCGAGGCGTGGAACCGGCTCGCCAGGTCCTTGTCCTCCATCGCGAACAGCCACGTCACGGTGTCCGCACCGGCGAAGAGGAGGCGGACGGGGAAGTAGCCTTCGGCCCGCTCCTTGTCCGCGTCGGACAGATCGAGGTCGACGTCCTTACCGAAGTTGGAACGCACGACACCGTCCCCCGGTACGGAGACCACCGCCTCATCCATCCGGTCCTCGCCGAGCAGGGCGGTCTTCATGTCCACGTAGTAGCGGCGGGTCATCTTCTTGCCGCGGCTGTCCTCGGTGGCAACCACGCCGTCGCCGGTGAGGGCCTGGGTCAGCGACGTCAGCCGCTGCTGACCGTCAAGCAGGAGCAAGTCGGCCGCAGCTTCGGACGGCGGCGTCACGCCCTCCACGGGGCGCGGCTTGAACCGGATCTGGTCGTTGCCGGTGCGCAGCAGCATCACGACGCCTAGCGGGTGACCCCGCAGGACCGTGACCAGCAACTGCCGGATCCGCTCGTCCTCCCACTTATAGCCCCGCTGGAAGTCCGGCAGCTGGATCTTGCCGCTTGTCGTCCACTTCAAGTACTCGCTCAGCTCGTATAGCGGCGTCTGGAACCCCACGCCTGCCCCCGTATCGGTCGTGTTGCGAACGGTCGACTTCAGTCTGTCGGACAAAGTCCCAGGCTCTTGGGACTGCCCCGACTTCAGTTGACTCGTCGGGTGTGGTGATCAGGCCGCGGTAGCGGCGAGGTTGAGTGTCTCGTACTCGACTGGGGTCAGCCGTCCGAGACGGCGTTGCCGGCGCCGGCGGTGGTAGGTCCGCTCGATCCAGGTGATGATCGCCAGCCGTAGTTCCTCGCGGGTGTTCCAGCGCTGCCGGTCCAGGACGTTCCTCTGCAGGAGCGCGAAGAACGACTCCATCGCGGCGTTGTCGCCGCAGGCTCCGACCCGGCCCATCGAGCCGATCAGTCCGTTGTTCTGAATCGTGCGGACAAAGGCGTTCGACCGGAACTGGCTACCCCGGTCGGAGTGCACCGTCGTGCCGACCGGGCCGCGGCGGATGATGGCGTTGCGCAGCGCCGCCACCGCCAGCGATGCCTTCATCCTGGAGTCGATGGAGTAGCCGACGATCCGGCCGGAGTAGACGTCCTTGATCGCGCAGAGGTAGACCTTGCCCTCGGCGGTGTTGTGCTCGGTGATGTCGGTCAGCCAGACGACGTTCGGAGCGTCCGCGGTGAACTTCCGGTCGACCAGGTCGTCGTGCACTGGCGGGCCGGCCTTGCGGTTCAGCCCGCGCTTCTTGGCGAACACCGACCAGATCCGCTGCTGGGAGCACAAGCGTGCGACTCGGTTCTCACCTGCGGAGATGCCTTGCTCGCGGAGTTCGTCGGCGATGAACCGGTAGCCGAAGGCTGGGTCGTCGTCGTGGATGTCGAGGGCTGCGTTGATCAGGTGGGCGTCGTCCCAGTCCCGCTGGCTCACCGGGTTCTTGCGCCACGCGTAGTAGGCCTGCTTGGAGAAGCCCAGCACCCGGCAGGTCACCGCGACAGGGATCTTCTCGGCGGCGAGTTCACGGACCAGCGGGTAGGTCATTTTGGGAGGACGTCGCGGGCGAAGTAGGCCGTCGCCCGGCGCAGGATCTCGTTCTCCTGCTCCAGCAGCTTGTTGCGCCGGCGCAGCTCCCGCAGTTCGGCTGACTCGTCGGTCAACCCGCCGCCGCGGTCGCCCGACGCGGCCGGCGGGGCCAGACCGTCTTCCCGGTCGGCGATCTTCAGCCAGCGCTGCAGGCAGGACTCCGAGATCCCGAAGTCCCGGGCCACTTGGGAGATCGACGCCTCGCCCTTGCGAGCCACGGCGATGACGTCACCCCGGAACTCCGGCGGGAACGGCTTGGGCACGATGCTGATCCTTCCAGCGAGGCCGAAGCCTCACAGGCAAGGAGTCAACCGAACTGGGGGCAGTCCCCGGCGGTCGGGCTTGAACGCAGGAGAACCTCCGAGTGGGGTGTGGCTTGTCGAAGGCCCACATCCGCCCGGAGGTTCTCGTGTCCCACGGTAATGCCCGTCTGACCGTCCACGGCCGCAAGCTGATCGTCGACCGGTACCGGGCCGGCTGGCGACAGGCGCACATCGCCGCAGCGATGGGCGTCTCGCGCAAGTGCGTGCGGACCTGGATCGCCCGGCACGCCGCTGAAGGCGAGACCGGCCTGGTCGATCGGTCCAGCCGCCCGCACACCACCCCGACGCGTACCTCAGTCGAGGTCGAGGACCGCATCATCGAGCTGTGGGACCGGGAGCGCCGGGGGCCGGACTGGATCGGCGCCGAGCTGGGTGTGCCGGCCCGCACGGTGTCCCGGGTGTTGGCCCGGCGTGGGCGGCCTCGGCTGTGCGCGCTGGACCCGATGACCGGCAGGTGATCCGTTCCTCGAAAACGACCGCCACCCGCTACGAGCGGTCCCGGCCCGGCGAGCTGGTGCACATGGACGTGAAGAAGCTCGGGCGCCTCCCCGACGGCGGTGGCTGGCGAGCCCACGGCCGCGCCGCCGGCAGCACCAGCCGCGACCGGGCCACGAGGGTCGGCTACGACTACGTGCACTCGCTGGTCGATGACCACTCCCGGCTGGCCTACTCCGAGGTCTTGGCCGACGAAAAGGGCGCCACCTGCGCCGGGTTTCTCACTAGAGCCGCGGCCTACTTCGCCGCCCACGGCATCACCCGGATCGAGCGGGTGATGACCGACAACGCCTGGGCCTACCAACGATCGATCAAGACGGTCTGCGCCCAACTCGGCGCGAAACAGAAGTTCATCCGACCGCACTGCCCCTGGCAGAACGGCAAGGTCGAACGACTCAACCGAACCCTGATCACCGAGTGGGCCTACCGGCAGGTGTTCACCAGCAACGACGACCGCGCCGCCGCCCTTGCCCCCTGGATCGAGCACTACAACACTCGACGCCGCCACTCAGCACTCGGAGGCATGCCCCCGATCAGCCGCCTGACACCAACCTGATGGCCGGGTACATCTAAGCGGCTGCAGCACTGAACGAGACGGATAGGGCACTACGAGTCGCTCGCGACGGAGTTTTCCAAAGAAGCGAGTTCCAACGCGGCTGCGACAGCCTCGAACTCGGCCAATGCTGCGGTGAGGTCCTCAACGATTTCCCGAGCGATGAACTCGGGGGCAGGGAGGCTGTCCGTGTCTTCTAGCGACTCGTCACGCAGCCAGGTGATGTCAAGGTTGGCCTTGTCGCGAGCGCTGACCTCTTCATAGGTGAAGGACTGGAACCGCTCGGACTCCACGCGCTCGGACCGGGCCTCGCCAGGGCGGTAGCAGCTGACAAACTCATCGAGGTGCTGACGCCGAAGCTGGTTCTGCTTGAGCGTGAAGTGCTGATTGGTCCGCAGGTCGTAGACCCAGAGGCGCTCGGTCCAAGGCCGCTCGGATGCCGGCTTCTTGTCGAAGAACAACACGTTCGCCTTCACGCCCTGGGCGTAGAAGATCCCAGTCGGCAGCCGCAGCATCGTGTGAAAGTCGAAGTCGTGCAGCAGTCGGCGACGGAGCTTCTCGCCCGCTCCACCTTCGAACAGCACGTTATCTGGGAGGACCACGGCGCCTCGGCCGTTGATGTCCAGGATCGTGAGGATGTGCTGCAAGAAGTTGAGCTGCTTGTTAGAGGTCGTCGCAGTGAAGTCCTTGCGCTCGATCTCCCGGTCCTCACGGCTCTCGCGTCCGTCAGCGCCGACCATGGCGAGCGCAGACTTGCGTCCAAACGGCGGGTTGGACAGGACGACAGACCAGCGCTCGGCCGGCGGCTCTCCGGCCAGTGAGTCACGGACCTCAATCAGGCTCTCGCCGTTCGGGGTACCAATGCCGTGCAGGATTAGATTCATCGCTGCCAGGCGAGCAGTGCCGTCGACCAGCTCGATGCCGTGAACGAAGCCGTCGCGAAGGTGTTCGCGCTCGGTCGGCGTCAGTGACTCGGCATGCCGGGCGGCGTACTCGTGAGCCCCGAGCAGGAAGCCCCCCGTGCCAGCGGCCGGGTCCGTGACCCGGTCCGAGACGCTGGGCTGAACACAGTCGACCATCGCCTGGATCAGCGCACGTGGTGTGAAGTACTGGCCGGCACCAGACTTGATGTCCTCGGCGCCCTTGGACAGCAGCTCCTCGTAGGCGTCCCCCTTGATGTCCGTGCCGGTCGCAGACCAGTTCTCCTTGTCGATGAGGTCGACGACAAGGCGCTTCAACTTGGCCGGGTCCTGGATGCGATTCTGGGCCTTACGGAAGATCGTGCCGAGGACGCCCGACTGACGGCTGAGCTTCTCCAGGATGTGCCGGTATGTGACCTCAAGGTCATCCCCATCGGCGTCAAGCAGGAGCTGCCAGGAACAATCCGCGGGAACGATTCGCTCGGGCCTTAGCGGTCGCGCCTCCCGCTCGTGTGCCATCTTCAAGAAGAGCAGGTAAGTGAGCTGCTCCGTGTATTCGATGGTTCCGACGCCATCGTCGCGCAGGACATTGCAGTAGGACCACAGCTTCTCTACTAGCCGGCGCGAATCAGACACTGGCCAACTCCTGTCCGAATTGTGATTGGGGGCCACGAGTCAACCCGCCCGTGAATGCCGCCTGGAAAATGGAGCCGCGCAAGGTTCTTTCGCGCCGGACGACATTACTGACGCTCACCTGCAGCCTTTCGATCGACTGCATGACCTCGGCGACCCTGCTCACCGCATCCGCCTGGCGATCGTCACTTGGCAACTGCACTGGCCATTTCGCGAGACGCTGTCGCCCGAGGTGCGCGATATTGACGCCTTTAGCTTCTGCTATGAAGCGGCCCCGCATAGCTTCGGCAAGAAGGTAATAGTGGAGAAACTCGGGCGATCCCTCATGACGCCGCACTCGCACCAAGGTGTTCTGAAAACACGCGTCGACTAATTCTCCGCGGTAGATCGCCGATTTGCCGACTTCCGCGGGACTGCCCGATGCTTCGGTCAACAGGATGTCGCCGTCGCGCAGTGTGTAGATGGCCGACTCCTCTGCTGTGAAGTTCATCGACTTCACATCATCCAGAACAAGTCTGTTCCAGTTCACATTGGCCGCACGCAAATAGGGGCGCATACGGTCGCCGGAGTGATTTTTCGGCGACCGCTGTCGACCCAGTCGCACCTCAGCGATAGTCGCCAGTGGCACGTCGACGCCACCAAGGTCGTGAGTCAGAGACCACATGGCATGGGCAGTCAATACCCTAATCCGCCGCTGGGCGGTCTTCGCTGAGTTCAGCGCGTTGTCAAGGCGGGAGAGGTGGTCCTCCAAAAGATCGACTATTCGCCTTTGCTCAGCCAACGGGGGGACGGGAACCTGTAGCCGCAAGAATCTTGCTTGCGTCAGGTTGAGACCGCTGTCGCTGATACCGGTCTTCATGCGCTCCAGGGCCTGCTGAGCAGGGGGACTGAGTAGATACATCTCCAAGAAGCGCGGATCGACGACGGAATCGTTGGCGCGAAAACGGTAAATTTTGCCTGAGATCATCAGCCGCGACCGAGTTTGCCTAACTAAGCATGGTATAGCGCAACGGGCGCGCGGTCCTGCGCAGGTTAGTAGTAGATCCCCAGCCTCGACTTCAATCGAAGGGTCAGGAGTCAATGACTCGGGCAGTTGCTTATTGTGTTCGTCGAGGAAGCGTCCAGGCTGTACGGCAGTAGTTTTTAGCACACCCCACGTGGATTCGTCCGGGGATGGCTCCTTCAGACACTGAGGGCTCCACCCTTGCTGAATCAGCTTTCCGTTTACGAGTGGCTTGAGGACCTGTGATATCGGCATCCAAGCCCAGTCGGTAGGGATAATCATCCCAGTCATGCGGTCAACTCCGAATTCAACTGTTCAATCAGGGAACCAGCATCCGGCCCTAGATCACGAACGGCGCCATCCACGCCTCCACGCTCCGTGAAGGGTGCCGACTCCAAGTCGTCAGGGCTAACGCCCGCGGAGGTGGCCACGACTTCCGCCATACGGTCGATCCACCACCGCTCGCCCGTGGTGAACCGCGTGCCAGCCTGCTCTTGCTGCAGCAGCCAAGCGGCGTAGCGCTCACGAACTCTGTCCCCGTAGGGGACAAGCTCCGAATCCTCGCCCAGGGTGAAGCGCAGCAGTGACACAAGGTCGGTCAGCGTGTGTCGATCGCTCTTGCGTACGCGGCTCTTTTCGACAGCCTCGTAGGCAGCCCAGATCAACTCCGGCGTCCAGCTGTGCGGCGGCCGGCTAATTCGGTCGGCCAGCTCCTTGATGTCGCTGAACGCGATGCGTCGCTCCTTGGCCTCGCCCATCAGCTGGATCGCGGTGATTTGGTCGCGGTGGTCTTCGAGGTACTGCTTCCAAGACTCGACGATGGTCTGGGCGCGGGATGTGTCGACAACGCCGTGGGCATCAAGCAGCTCATCCACGCTGTTCTCGTCAATGACCCGGTCATGCGCTCGGCGGAGTTCGAGGATCCGACTGCGCAGCTCCGGGTTGGCAGCGAGGGGCTGGATGGCCTTGTCGAGTAGCTCCTGAAGGGCAGTTTCGGGATCTGCGGCGCCAGCCGCAGCCTTGGCTTGAGTGTCGGGGTCAACTGCGTCGACGAGGTCGCGGATGATGCCGCGAAGTGACTCCCCGGCAACGTTGTCCAGCTCTTCACGCTCCGCGGGAGTTACCTGCAGTTCGAGCGCGGCCAGTCGAGAAGCGAGGGTGGCGGTCTCGTCTTCGGTGATGGTGAGGGTCGCGACCTTGCCCAGCAGTTGCTGGAGGCTGACGCCCTTCTCTCGGTTGAGCGGCGGGTCCACGAACTCGTGCTCGGTAACGCCGATGGCATCCACCAATACGAAGCGGGTCTTGGCTTCGGCGTCCGGGGTCACAGCCTGGAAGTCGGCCGGCGGGATGGTGCGAGCGCCGCGGCCCTTCATCTGCTCGAAGTACTGACCCGAGCGTACGTCGCGCATGAAGAACACACACTCAAGCGCCTTCACGTCGGTGCCGGTAGCGATCATGTCGACCGTCACGGCAATACGCAGTGACGCTGACGTGCGAAAGCGCTGCAGGTGACCCTTGGGATCGGTCGCGGCGTAAGTAATCTTCGCAGCGAAGTCGTTGCCCTTACCGAAGACCTCCCGCACCGTCATGACGACTTCCTCGGCGTGGGCGTCGTCCTTGCAGAAGATCAGCGTCTTGGGGACCGTAGTGCGGCCCGGGAAAATCTCGGTGAAGAGCTTGTCGCGGAAGGTCTCGAGCACCAGTCGAATCTGATTCTTCGCGGTGACGGCCCGGTCGAGTTGCTTGCCCGTGTACTCGAGATCGTCATCGAGGGCGACGAGCTTCTCCTCGCGGGTCCGCCGGTCCACGGTTGGGACCACCGTGCCCGCGTCGATGCGAGAGCCGTCCTGGGTGATCTTCGTGCGGATCTTGTAGATGTCGAAGTCGACGTTCACGCCGTCCGCGACGGACTGCGGGTACGTGTACTCGCTGACGAGGTTCTGCCGGAAGAAGCCGAAGGTCGCCTTCCCCGGCGTAGCGGTCAGCCCGACGATGTGCGCGTCGAAGTAGCGCAGGACGTTCTGCCAGACCCCGTAGATAGAGCGGTGAGCTTCGTCGACGATGACGAGATCGAAGGCCTCGGGAGGCATCGCCGGGTTGTATGTGACCGTCACTGGCTCGTCGGGCAGAAAGTCATCGAGGGATGGGTCGTCGTCCTCAGGGACTGGCTTGTTGCCGAGGACGCTGTAGACACGCTGAATCGTCGAGATGACTACGTGGCTGCTTGCTAGCGTGCCCGCGCCAGTGAGCTTGTCGGCGTTGTATATCTCGGTGAAGCGCCGGCCGTCGTCAGGCGTGCGGTAGTTCTGGAACTCCGCCAGGGTCTGGTCGGCGAGGTTGTTGCGGTCCACCAGGAAGAGCACCCGCTGGAAGCCGGCGTGCTTGAGGAGTCGGTAGCAGCTTGTCACTGCCGTGTACGTCTTGCCGGCACCAGTGGCCATCTGGACCAGCGAGCGGTCGTAGCGCTGCTCAGCGAGGCTCCGCTCAACCCCTGTGATCGCCTCGATTTGAGCCGGACGCAGAGGAGCGACATCCAGCTCCGGCATGTGCTGCACCTTGCCCCGCCAGGTGGGGCGTTCCGGGTCTGCCTGGGCGTCGCGCAAGATACGAGCGAGAGTGCTGGGCTTAGGGAATGCGAACAGTCGCCGCGCGCGAGGGTCGGGGTCGTAGCCGTTGGTGAAGCGAGTTTCGGTGCCGCTCGCCTCGAAGACGAAGGGGAGCCGTCCGTCAACTGTCAGTGCCGCGAGCCGGACCTCGGGATGGAGGCCGGTCGCATACATGGCCGACTGCCACTCGACACCAGACAGGGTGGTGCCCATCGGCTTCGCCTCGATTACTCCGACGGCTGCCTTGTCGACGTAGAGCAGGTAATCCGCTCGGCCGTGCCCAGCCGCCATGGTGGTCTCGCGCACTGCTACGCCTTGGGCCGCGAACAGGTTCAGGCCGTGACGGTCCTGCACGGCCCAGCCGACGGCAGCCAGCTGCTGATCGATCAGCACGCGGGCCTGCTGCTCGGCAGGGAGCCTGGGGTGCGGGCGGTCACTCATAGTTCTCAGCAGGGTATGTGAGCGGCGGGAGCCCGATGCTCATGACACGCGTTGGCTTAGCCCTGTGGGGTAGCCCGGCTGAGTCACCGGGTTGGAAACTGGCCTCGACCAAGGGCGTCAGCCAGGAGAAGAAGGCGCAACTCCTTCACTTCCTTCTTGGCCAAGTGCCGGTAGTCGACATACGCGTGGCCAGGAGCGCGCACTTCGTCTTCACCGAGAGGGGCTCCGGAGTCATCCACGGCCTGAGTTCCGTTGTCTAGGACCACGCCGACACTGCAGCCCCAGACGCCCAGGCTCTGCGAACGCGCGTGGGCGTTGTGCCAGTCCCGCGCCTCCTGAGGAGTCACCTTCTGAGACCAGGAAAAGGAGGGCTTTCCCTTGTCTGCGTCACTCGGCCCAAAAGAACTGCTTGATGGCTGACCAACCTGAGGATCCCAGAGTGGCACGGTGGCCTGTCGATAGAGGATATCGGTTGGTTCGGTGATCGAGGCCTCTCCCTCGCCAAGTGGCGTCAAGCTCACGGAGCGACAACCCGTCGAAGGAAGGCGAGGGCTCCCTCAATGTCCGACGCCTCGGCGTCGTCCGAGACCCTGCCCGCAACCACCAGATGCATCAGTTCGAAGTGCACGTCCGGTGAAACCTCCACGCTCGTCACTTGCTCCGGCGACGCCCATTCCAGCTGAACTCCGCCGTCTTCGAGAGGAAAAATGCCGGGGAGCGGAATGCCTGCCCGAGTGAGCTCTCGCAACAGGTCCCGAGCTGCCTCAAGGGCTGTGAAGGCGACGAGCTCACCGGCGTCGCCGTCCACGCCCTCAAGCCATCCAGAAGACAGCGTGGCCAGTTCAATCAGGCGGCGCGAGTAGTGACCGCCGTCCACCTCGAACAGCTCGACGAAATGTGCGTCGACCTGGTCGATAGATCCCCTGATCGTGCGCAAGTTGCCCGTAACTCGCACGACCGGTGCTACAGCATTTGAGTCCAAGACTGCACGCAAGTCAGAAGTGAGTTCCGGGTCGACGTAGCGACCAGTCACGGCAGTTTCTGATACAGGATGCCGCAGTCGAAACCATCGGTCCTCGGCGTCCAGGGCCACCAACCGCCCAGCTACCGCCCCCTCCGATATTCGCGGCTCGTCATCCTCAATGACAGGGTATGCAATGAGGCGCGGGAGGGCCGCCCGCCTGACCGCTGGGGTATACCGGATAGGTTCATTGCCGCCGGGACGCAGCTCGATAGCGTCGCCCTCCTCCAGAGTGTCCCCGAAAGTACGAAAATCCCCACTATTGGTCCAGTCGAAGGATTCAGGTAGATCGAAGCCAGAGACGAGTGCATTGAAGGCCGCATCCACCGTATCGGCCGCCTGAGCGTAGTAGCGTTCATACGGCGTCGACGCCGAATCGCGCTCCAGCACGGGGGTTGCACTACCCTCCTCAACCGCCGTAATGGCTAGGTTAAAGGCGGACCGAAAGCCCTTCGGCAGATATGATCGTTCTGGGTTCTCAGCTCGCCACTCGGCTGCTGCCACTTCGCGCACCAAACGCTCATAGCGCTCTAGCTCAACGAGCGCCGAAATCGGAAGGCGGCCCTTTTCGAACCGAGGCCCGTCGAGGCGAATCTTCGCGAAAGCGTCAACCTTCATTTTCTGATCACCGTGAACGCCTGGACTGTCCGGGGCGTCTCCGGGGGGAATGTCATCGGCGGACATCACTAGGCAAGGTTAGCATACCAACCATTGCGGGTCGCCGTGGCAGCATTCCTGATGCGCAAGCGATCATTATGTGCGGTGACGAAACTGGTCGGTCGGGCCCATTCTCGACGGCACCTCGGCAGCTACCCCTTCCCCCGATTGAGGTAAGGGCTGCGTGTAGTGGTAATTCGCCGTCTGCTTTTGCAGCAGAGCAGCTCGCTCCCGCTAGCGATCCAGGCGGCTGAGGGCTTGGCGGGCGACCGCGTGATCATTGAGGATCACCCAGTGGTCGACCTGCGCCTGCACTGCTCCCTGACGGATGACGCGGCCGATGCCCTGGTCCAGACGCGCCGGGTTGTCGGGAAGGCCACGGAGACGAGGTGGCGGCAGAATCGGAGGTTGAGTCCGCGCTTGACCACCTTGGAGCCGAGGAGCACGTTGACGTTTGGGTCGCTGCGAAACTCCTCGATCAAACCGGGGTGACTGTCCTTCGCCGTCTCTCCGCGCAGGTTGAGGAGGCCGATGTGGAGGCCTTCGAGCTGATCGGCGACGCAGTCCAGCTCGTCGATGCTCTCGCCGATGACCAAGATCTTGGCGGTCGAGTCGGCATGTAGGAGTCGGGCGATCGGCCAGCAGCTCCGGTGCCTAGGCCTCGGGGCAGATGACCAGCTGCCCGGCGGTGTACTTCGCCGCCGAGGCCCTCTTCCACCACGCGGGACGACGTCCTGTGCGGCCCACGTCCACTACCTAACGTCCCCGCCACCGGCGCGAGCGAGGGAGCGGACATGGCTGTGGGCTTTGAATTGATGGACCCCACCGAGCAGGCCAAGGACGAAGGCACGGCGGTACTGCTCGCCGAGCGGCCGGCCGACCTGCGGGGCAAGCGCCTGGTCCTGATGGACAACGGCAAGCACAACGCCCGTGAGCTGCTGGAGGCGGTCTTCGCGCTCGTCGAGGCGGAGCTGACGCCGTCCGAGGTCATCTGGAAGACCGTCCCCGCCACCTGGCCGGCGCCCGACGAGACGCTCGACGCCATCGCCCAGGAGTGCGACCTCGTCATCGAAGCGGTCGGTGATTAGGGCAGCTGCAGCGCGGCCAGTGTGGCCGACGTCATCCTGATGGAGAAGCGCGGAATCCCGTCGGCAGCGATCTGCACCGACGCACTCAAGGCGAGCGCCGACGCCATGGCGCGCATCCAGGGCGCCCCTGGCTACACGTTCGCCGTCGTCCCCCACCCGGTGAGCAGCCTGGACGCCGACGGCATCGCCGAGCACGCCCGCCTGGCGGCACCGCAGGTCATGGCGATCCTGCGCGGGGAGGTCTCGTGACCGAGCAGCAGACCGGCCTCACCCCCGAGGACCTCATCGCCGCGATCGAGGAGTGCCACGCCAACGGCTGGACCGACGGCCTCCCCGTCGTCCCACCCATCCCGAGCCTGGTGCACCGCTTCCTCGAGCACACCGACCGCTCGCCGTCCGAGGTCATCTGGACGATGACGCAGGTGAAGCGCGGCTGCACCGTCCAGGCCGCGGCGATCAACGCCGCCATGGCCGGCTGCCTCCCCGAGCACTTCCCCGTCGTCCTCGCCGCGCTCGAAGCCGCGGTCGACGAGGGCTGGCCGGGCCTCGGCGGCTGGCAGAGCACCACCGGCGGCGGCCCGCTGCTCGTCGTCAACGGACCCGTCCGCACCGAGCTCGGCTTCAACAGCGGGGGCAACGTGTTCGGTCCCGGCTTCCGGGCCAACGCCACGGTCGGCCGGGCGCTGCGGCTGATCATCATGAACGCCTACGGCATCCGCCCGCACGAGCTCGACCAGGCCACCCAGGGTTTCCCGGGCAAGTTCTCCCTCTGCATCGCGGAGAACGAGGAGGAGAGCCCCTGGGAACCGCTGTCGGTGACCCTCGGGCACGACGCCGGCGTGAGCACCGTGTCCGCGCTGCACACCCGCAGCACCGAGCACGTCGACAACCGCAACACCGGCGACCCGAAGGCCGTGCTCAACGACATCGCCGACACCTGCGGGCGGATCGGGTCGATGACCCGCCGGTTCCGCCGGGTCGGCGTCGTCATCGGCCCCGAGCACGCGCAGCTGCTGGCCCGGCACGGCATGAGCAAGCAGGACGTCCGCGAGTACCTGGCCGAGCACAGCGGCCGGACGGCGGGCACGCTGCGCGCCGCCGGCCGTGGCGAGTCGACCGCCGTCTTCTCCAACCACCCGGGCGCCGCGGCATTCGACGAGAAGCAGGCCTCGGACATCGAGCAGATCCCGGACGACGACCTGGTGACGTCGCTGCGCACTCCGGACGACGTCATCGTGGTGGTGGCCGGCGCCGCCAACGCCGGGATCTCCACGGTGGTGCAGACGCTGGGCTTCCCGACCAAGACCATCGGCACCGCGGTCGTCCGCCGCTGATCGCCACGCTGAGGGGCCACCGACGCGCGTGGCTCCTCAGCCCTGGTCGTCGCAGCCCAGGAGTCGGCCGTCCGCTCGGAACGCCAGCGTCGATGGCGAATACAACAAGACCTGCCAAATCCGTGCGGCCCTGATATCGGAACACGCTCGGCCTGTTGTCCTGGCCTGGTCGCGCCGCCACGCCAGGCTCAGGGCACTCACCGGGCTACTCCACAGGAGAAACCAATGCGTCTCCGCAGCACCGCCGTCGCCACCGTGCTCTTCGCGGGTCTGTCGATCCCCATGGCCGGGACCGCGCTCGCCGCTGACATCTACAACTGTGACGACTTCACGTACCAGGAAGAGGCCCAGGCGGTCTTCGACCAAGACCCCAGCGACCCGAACCAGCTCGACGACGAGGACCCCGACCAGCTCGCCTGCGAAGCGCTGCCGAGCAACGGCGGCTCGGTCACCGTCTCGGCGGGTACGAACGGCACCACCGACGGTCAGGTCACCACCACTCCGCAGGGCGCCGTCGCGGCCGGTGACGGCAGCGCCGCGGAGGACGGCAGCGTCCTGCCCTACGTCCTCGGTGGCCTCGCCTTCGCCGGCGCCGGTGGCGCCGCGCTGGCCGCGCGTCGCAGCTCCCGCACCACCGCCTGACGCCACCTGCGTGCAGCACCGCGCATTCCGGGCTACCGGTCCGGGTCTCACCGAGACCCGGACCGGTGGCCCGGTGCGCATCACCGGGGCCTATCCCCCACCGCTGGTCGACCACCAGCCCACCGAGGCGCCCTACCCGACCGCTGACCGACCGCGCGTCACGCGGTACGACCGCTCCCGGCACCGTGCACCCCGGCCGACTGCACCGCGGGTGTGGGCCGGTACTTCGGCTGCGCTCGCCGTCGCCGGACTCAGCGCGGTGCTGTTCCTCCCCCAGGGCGCACCCAGCTCCGCGCGCCTGGACGCCCCCGTCGCGGTCGCCGCGACCGCCGGGGCCGGCGTTCCCAGTGCGCCACCTCCGTCGGCGACGCCGGACGCCGTCCTGCAGCTGCCGGCGAGCGCCCCGGTGCACATCCAGATCCCCGCGCTCGGGGTGACGTCCGACGTCATGGAGCTCGGCCTGGAGCGCGACGGCTCCCTGGAGGTGCCGCCCGGCGCCTACCCCGTCGGCTGGTACGAGGGCAGCCCCACGCCAGGGCAACGGGGGCCGGCCGTCGTCGCCGGGCACGTCGACTGGCACGGCGAGCCGGGCGCGTTCTACGGCCTCCGGGAGCTCCTCCCCGGCGACGAGGTCGTCATCGAGCGGGCGGACGGCACCATGGCCACCTTCCGGGTCGATCGGGTCGAGGAGCACGGCAAGGACGCCTTCCCCACCGACGCCGTCTACGGCGACATCGACCACGCGGGGCTGCGCTTGATCACCTGCGGCGGCGCCTTCGACGACGAGTCCGGTGGCTACCTGGACAACGTGATCGTCTTCGCGGACCTGGTGAGCTCAGACTGACCGGCCAGCGTCGGTCGACCCGCACCTGCACCCACTCGACCTCGGGTATCTGTGCTCGACCGGCGCGGAGACGCAGAGGTTCCTGGTCAGCCTCGTCGACTGAGCAGGAACCCTGCGCATCGACCCAGCAGTCCTCCTACGCTCACGGGTGCATCCTCGCCAGCACACCGTGACCGGCCGGAACGGCCGCGTGATCAGGCCTCGGGGAGCAGGCCCGCCCTCACTGCCAAGGTGGCTGCCTGCACCCGGCTGGACACGCCCAGCTTGCCGAGCAAGTGCTCCACGTGCGTGGACACCGTGCGGGTCGCGACGACGAGCTGCTCCGCGATCTCGCGGTTCGACAGCCCGGTGGCCAGCAGCCGGAGCACCTCGAGCTCCCGCGGTGACAGGCCCAGCGAGCGGTAGCGCTCCGCCTCCTCGATGAGGCCGGCGAGCGTGGGACGCAGCCCCAGGAAGACCTGCTTTGTGCGCGGGGCGATGACCTCGGCCACCGAGTTCACGTTGCAGACGCCGACGACCGCACCCCGACGGTTCGTGACCAGGGCCGACATCCCGTTCCCGAAGCCGGACGGGCTGAGCACCTCCCGGGCGGTGTGGCTCTCCCGGAAACCCGGGATGTCCTCCCAGGAGAACAGCTCCTCCGGGTTCCGCCGCTGCCTGCGGAAGCCCATGCACCTCGTGGTGAACCGGGTCGAGGTGTAGTAGCGGGCGACGCGCTCCTCGTGCCCGAGGTTGGCCAGCTCGATGTGCTCCCCCGAGCGGGGGTCGATCGAGTTGACCTGCGCCACGTCGAGGTTCGTCTCCGCGCACAGCAGCTCGACCGCACCCCGCAGCCGGGCGAGCGGTCCCCCCGACGCGACGGCTCGGAGCGACTCCTCGAACGTCATGTCCGGCACCAGAGCCCTCCGATGTCCGCGCGGCCGCCCAGCCGCCTCCGGGTGCCGGCAACGGTATCCACGCGCCCGTGTCCGGCGGGTTTTAACGGCATGACGACGGCGTTCCGGCGAACGGGACGCCTCCCCGGCGGCCGCGCGGATACGTCACCTCACCGATAGCCCGCCTCACGCGGTCTTCCTAGCGTCGGCTGCCGACAGCACCCAGGTCCGGACGACGGCCGGACGCCCGGGTCGCGTCACCACCCCGCAGCCCCCAGGAGGACACCATGACCACCGGCTACCTGTGGCACCCGCTGTACGGCTGGAACGACACCGGCAGCGGCTCGCTCACCCCCGCAGACCCGGCAGCGGGTCTGCAACCTGTCGCCTTCCACATGGCCCACGCCGACAACAAGCGACGGATCAACGAGCTGGTCGAGGTCAGCGGGCTCATCGACGCGGTCGAGAAGGTCCCGGCCCGGTACGCCACCCGCGAGGAGATCCTCCGGGTGCACACCGTCGAGCACCACGACCGGATCGTCGCCGAGAGCAAGCTGCCGAAGGGCGGGGACGCCGGGGACGGCATCTCGCCGTTCGGCCGGGGCGGCTACGAGATCGCCGCACTCGCCGCAGGTGGCGCCATCGCGATGGTGGACGCCGTGGTCGAGGGACGGGTCGACAACGGGTACGCCCTGGTGCACCCGTGCGGACACCACGCGGTCGCCGAGATGGGCATGGGCTTCTGCGTCTTCAACAACGTCGCCATTGCCGTCCAGCACGCGCGAGAGGTGCTCGGCGTCGAGCGGGTCGCCGTCGTCGACTGGGACGTGCACCACGGCAACGGCACCCAGGCGATCTTCTGGGAGGACCCGTCGGTGCTCACCATCTCGCTGCACCAGGACAGGTTCTTCCCCCAGGACCAGGGCTTCACCACCGAGCGGGGCGGCGGCGCCGGACTCAACACCAACCTCAACGTCCCGCTGCCGCCCGGCACCGGGGACGGCGGGTACATCCGGGCGATGGAGTCGGTGGTGGTCCCGGCGCTGCGCGCGTTCCAGCCCGACCTGATCATCGTCGGCTGCGGGTTCGACCCCAACATCATGGACCCGCTGTCGCACACGATGGTGACGGCGCAGGGCTTCGCGACGCTCACCGAACTCGCCAAGTCCGCCGCCGCGGAGATTTGCGACGGCAAGCTGGTCATGGTGCAGGAGGGCGGCTACAGCATCCACTACCTCGCCGTCTGCGGAGCGCTCACGATCGCGGCACTCGCCGGCGTTGAGCCGATCGCGGACCCCTACTGGTTCCTCTTCGAGAACATGTACGGGCGGGCCGAGCTGCTGCCGGCGCAGATCGACGCGATCGACGCGGCCGCCAAGGAGGTCGACACCGTCCCCGGTCGCGCGAGCTAGCACCGACGGACGCCGAGACCACCCGCCGAACCCGCGGCGGGTGGTCTCGGCACGCCACGCGCAGGCCGTCCCCCGACCCGCACCGTGCGGCCGACGGTGCCGAACCGTCCCCGCGGCGATGCCGGTCGAGCGGTCAGGCCAGCAACGGCATCAGCTGGGCAACCCGCTGGGAGACGGCCGCCAGGTGCTCGACCGGCGCCGCCGACCGAGCACCGGTCACCGCCACTCCGGCGACCAGCTCGTCCCTCCGCGACCGCACGGCGCCGACCAGGCAGCCGACCTGCTCGTGCAGTTCACCCGACTGCGCGGCCCAACCCCGCGCTCGGATGTCGACGAGGCAGGCGTCCAGAGCATCCGGCCTGGTCGTCGTCTCGTTGGTGAACCGGGCCAGCCGATTCGGCGGCAGCAGGTCGCGCCACTCGGGCTGCTCGGCCAGCAGCAGCTTGCCGGCCGCGGTTGCGTGCAGGTGACGCTCCACCAGCTGTGGGTCCTGCAGCGGCAGGTCGGGGTCCATGTCGGCCACGCGCAGCGTCGTCGCCGTGTACAGGATCAGGTGCACCCCGGCCCGCACCTCCCGCCGCAGCTCGGCGAGCACCTCCCGCGCGGCAGTGGGCACCCGCAACGGCGCGATCGCCCCCGCCAGGCCGGCCACCTTCCGGCCCAGCGCGAACCCGCGCAGGTCGGGCAGCCGCACCAGGTACTCCTCCCCCACCAGCAGGTTCAGCAGCCGGTACGCCGTCGCCGGGGGCAGCGACAGTGATTCGGCCACCTCCTTGGCCGTCACCCCCGCCCCCATCCGCGCCACGCACTCCAGCACCGCAAGCGCGCTCTGCACCGCCTTGGGCTGCCGCCCGGTCAGCCCCGCGTCCGACACCGCCATCAGGCCGCCAACGACCCGGGCAGCACGCTCGCCACCGTCGGCTCGTCGTAGACGCCCACCCTCCGCAACCGCGCGGGCCACCGGAAACGGAGCCACCCCAGCCACGCCACCCCCGGCGTCAACGCGCCCAGGTACACCAGCGCCGCCAGCCGACCGTCCACCCAGCCCGACCCGCTCACCGCCACCACCAGCACGACCGACCACAGCCCCGCCGCCGCGATCCCGCCGACCAGCGGCGCGCGGGTCAGCTCCCCGATCCGGCGTAGGAACAGCGGCATCGCCACGCACACCAGCACGTAGGCCACCACGTAGCCGATCGCCGACACCGTCAGCGTCCCGGTCAGCACGCCCCGCCCGGAGAACCCGCCCACCAGCGCCACGAACGGCACCCCCACGACGACGGGCAGCACCAGCAGCAGCGCCACGAACGGCGTCCCCAACCGGCGGTGCGTCCGGCCCAGCGACGCCGCCAGCACCCCCTCCCGGCCCATCGAGAACAGCACCCGGGCCAGCGCGTTCGTCGACCCGGTCACGCAGGCGAAGAACGACGCCGCGATCCCCACCTCCAGCGCCCACGCCACCGGCCCGATCTCCGCGGCCAGCCGCCCGACCGGCACGGGGCTGAGCAGAACCTCCAGCGGCGCGGCCCGCAGAAGCACCACCTGCGCCGCCGTCCCGGCCAGGAACAGCACCCCGGCCACCGCCGGCGTCCACAGCACCGCCCGCGGCACCGCCCGCAGCGGCCGCTGCGCCTCCACCCCGAGCACGGTCGCGCTCTCGAACCCCATGAACCCGACGACGCCCAGCACGACGCCTATCGCGAGCCCGCCCCAGCGCACGTCCCCGTCGACCACGGGCGCGGCCGACCCCAGGTCGGGCGAGACCCGGACCACCAGCACGGCCAGCACGGCGAGCACCAGCCCGATCGACACCACCTCCAGCGCCAGCGCCACCCGCGCCGAGAGCTGGATGCCGCGCACCGTGCACCAGCCGGCCAGCCCGCCCACCAGGAGCACCAGCCAGGCCACCGCCGACACCGGCAGCGAGAACAGCGCCGCCAGGTACAGCGCGCACCCGACCAGCGCCGACATCGACACCGCCGCGTAGCCGATCGCCAGCGACCACCCGCCGACCACCGCTCCGGAGGCGCCCAGCCCACGCGCGGTGTAGGTGTAGACGCCGCCGACCGCGGCCAGCCGGCGGGCGAACTGGGTGAGGCACCAGCCCACCAGCAGCACCAGCGCGGTGGCCGCGGCGAACGCCGGCAGCGTCGCCGCGCCGCTCTGCACCAGCACGATCGCCGGCGTCGTCACCATCGCCGCCGACGGCGCCAGCGCCGACACCGACTGGGCCAGCACCTCCCAGAAGGTCAGCCGCCGCCGGTGCAGGCCGGCCACCGGTGAGACGCGGGCGAGTCGGGTCACGCAACAGCCTCCAGCATCCGGGGAACGCTGGAGAGTAGGCAGCCCGGCTTTGCGCCGGTGTTACGTCGCGACCCCCAACCGGTCGCACCCCGAATGAGAAAGCCCGGTCGCGGCTCTCTCATTCAGCACGCGGCAGAACGTCAGCGACGGGAGACGCCGCGGCAACCGGCTGCGACCAGGGTCTGCGGGCAACGCGACGCCACCGGGGCGCCGCCCGAGCCGGGAGCCCAGCCTTGGCCATCTCCGACCCGCCCGCCACCGGCGCGCCGACGTCGTCCGTCGGCAGCAAGCCCAGCGCCGTCTCCACCCGCAGCCTCTCCGGCTCACTCGGCGTCGGCGCGATCATCTTCATGGTGGTCGCCGCCGCCGCGCCGCTCACGGTCATCGCCGGGTCGGTGCCGATCGGCATCCTCATCGGCAACGGCGCGGGCTACCCGGCCAGCTACGCGATCAGCGCGGTCATCCTGCTGTTCTTCGCCGTCGGCTTCGTCGCGATGACCCCGCACGTGCCGCAGGCCGGCGCCTTCTACTCCTACATCTCCCGCGGACTCGGCCGCCCGCTCGGCCTGGGCGCGGCGATGCTCGCGCTGCTCACCTACATCACCATCCAGGGCGCCGTGCTCGGCTACATCGGCCAGGCGATCGGCGACCTGCTCGGCCGCTACGGCGTCGCCTCCCCGCCCTGGTGGGTGTGGACGCTGGCGATGGTCGCCCTGATCGGGGTGCTCGGCTACCGGCACATCGACCTGTCCAGCAAGGTGCTCGGGCTGCTGCTGATCGCCGAGATCGCCATCGTCGTCGTCCTGGACGTCGCGGTCGTCGGGCAGGGCGGCGGCCCCGAGGGCTTCTCCGGCGGCATCCTCTCCCCCGCCGAGATCACCAGCGGCTCACCCGCACTGGGCCTGATGTTCGCCATCGCCGGGTTTATCGGCTTCGAAGCGACCGCCGTCTTCCGCGACGAGGCGCGCGACCCCGAGCGCACCATCCCCCGCGCGACCTATCTGGCGCTGGCGATCATCGGCGTCTTCTACGCCGTCTCCAGCTGGGCGATCGTCACCGCCTGGGGCGACGAGGCCGCCGTGGCCCGTGCCGCCGAGGACCCGGGCTCGATGGTGGTGGAGACGACGGAGGTCCACCTGGGCACCGTCGTCGCCGACGTGCTCAACGTCCTGCTCGTGACCAGCCTGTTCGCCTGCGCGCTGAGCTTCCACAACGTGCTGGCCCGCTACTACTTCAACCTGGGCAACACCGGCGTGCTGCACAGCCGGCTCGGCAACGCCCACGCCACGCACTCCTCCCCGGCGTCGGCCTCGCTCACCCAGACGGTGGTCAGCGGCGCGCTGATGGTCGCCTGCGCGATCGCCGGCCTGGACCCGGTGCTGGAGGTCTTCACCTGGCTGTCCGGCATCGCCACCGTCGGCATCGTCGGCCTGATGCTGCTCACCTGCACCGCGGTACTGGTCTTCTTCCGCCGCACCAAGGTCGACACCCGGCCCTGGCAGACGCTGATCGCCCCCGGGCTCGGTTTCCTCGGGCTCGCCGCGATCCTCGTCGTCCTCGTGCAGAACCTGCCGCTGCTGATGGGCGAGTCGACCGCACTCGGCGTCGGCGCCGGCGTCCTGCTGCTGGCCTGCCTGCTCGCCGGCCCGGTGATCGCGAAGACCCGCCCGCAGGCCGCCGCCCTCACCGACACCGACCTCTCGCACTGATCAACCTGGAAAGGACCCGCACTCCCATGACGATGACCGCACCCGTCAGCACCGCCACCCACCCGCTCTCCCGGCTCAGCGCCGAGGAGTTCACCGCGATCCGCGAGATCGTCACCGAGGCCGGCCTGGTCACCGAGTCGACCAAGTTCGTCTACGTCGGCCTGGACGAGCCGCACAAGAACGTCGTCCTCGCCTGGCAGCCCGGCGACCCGATCGAGCGCAGGGCCCGCGTGCTGCTGCTCGACCGCGCCACCGGCAACGGCTCGGACCTGACCGTGTCGATCACCGGCCGCACCGTCGAGACCAACACGCCGATCGACGCCCTCGCCGACGGGCAGGTGCCGATCCTGGACGCCGAGTTCGAGGCGATCGAGCCCATCCTCGCCGCCGACGAGCGCTGGGTCGCCGCGATGGCCAAGCGCGGCCTGGACGTCGCGAACGTGCGCAGCGTGCCGCTGTCGGCCGGCTCCTACTTCCCCGACGAGTTCGGCACCCGCGTCGTGCGGGTGCTCGGCTTCCACCAGGCCGACGAGGCCGACCTGCCCTGGGCGCACCCCGTGGACGGCGTCGTCGCGTTCGTCGACGTCACCCGCGGCGTGGCGATCGACGTCCAGGACCACTTCGACCTGCCCGTGCCGGCCGAGCGCGCCGACCTGGACCAGGAGACCCACCCGCACGCCGTTCGCGACCTCAAGCCCATCGAGATCACCCAGCCCGAGGGCCGCAGCTTCACCGTGGACGACGACGTCATCCGCTGGGCCGGCTGGGAGGTGCGCGTCGGCTTCGACGCCCGCGAGGGGCTGACCCTCAACCAGGTCTCCATCGACGGCCGCTCGGTGATCCACCGCGCCTCGATCGCCGAGATGGTCGTGCCCTACGCCGACCCCTCGCCGGTGCGGTTCTGGCAGAACTACTTCGACACCGGCGAGTACCTCTTCGCCCGCTACACCAACTCCCTGGAGCTGGGCTGCGACTGCCTCGGCGAGATCCACTACTTCGACGGTGTCCTCGCCGACGAGGAGGGGAACCCGCGCACCATCAAGAACGCCATCTGCCTCCACGAGGAGGACTACGGCGTCGCCTGGAAGCACACCGACATGTTCAACGGCATGGTCGAGACCCGGCGCTCGCGGCGGCTGGTGATCAGCTTCTTCACCACGATCGGCAACTACGACTACGGCTTCTACTGGTACCTCTACACCGACGGCACCATCCAGCTGGAGTCCAAGGCCACCGGGATCGTGTTCACGTCGGCCTACCGCGGCGAGGAGCACCCCTACGCCACGGAGATCGCCCCCGGGCTGGGCGCGCCGTTCCACCAGCACCTGTTCTCCGCGCGGCTGGACATGGCGGTCGACGGCGTCGACAACACCGTGCACGAGGTGGACGCCGTCCGGGTGCCGATGTCTCCCGAGAACCCGTACGGCAACGCGTTCACCCGCAAGCTCACCCCGCTGACTCACGAGTTGGAGGCCGCCCGGCTCACCGACGCCACCGTCGGGCGGACCTGGCACATCGTCAACCCGGGCAAGACCAACCGCCTGGGCCAGCCGGTCGGGTACGCGCTGCACCCGGAGAACTCCCCGGTGCTGCTCGCCGACGACGACTCCTCGATCAACAAGCGGGCCACCTTCTCCACCAAGAGCCTGTGGGTGACCGCCTACGACCCGGCCGAGCGGTATCCGGCCGGCGACTTCGTCAACCAGCACCCCGGCGACGGCGGGCTGCCGGCGTTCGTCGCCGACGACGCCCGGGTGGAGAACACCGACGTCGTCCTCTGGCACACCTTCGGGCTGACCCACTTCCCGCGCCCGGAGGACTGGCCGGTCATGCCCACCGACTACTCCGGCTTCACCCTCAAGCCGGTCGGCTTCTTCGACCGGAACCCGGCGCTCGGTGTCCCGAAGTCGACCTCGTCGCACTGCGCGACCGGCGAGGGGCACTGCTCGTGACCACCGCCGTCGTCGCCACCCGGCCGAGGGCGGTTGCCCTCGGCCGGGTGGCCGCCGGCCTGGCCGTGGGGTCGGCGGCGGTGCACCTGCTGCTGGTCGACGGCTCGCTCGGCTCGCTGGTGATGGTGCTGATGGCGGCGGCCTGCCTGCCGTGCGCGTGGCACCTGTGGCGGTCACCGACCGGGTCGGTCTGGCGGTTCACCGCCCTGGTGGACGCCGCGATGCTGGTGCTGCACGCGCAGATGCTCGGCGGCTCGGGCGGCCACCAGCACGCGCACCACACGGCCGGCCCGGGTGCGCTGATGTGGCTGGGCCTCGGGCTGGTGGGTGCGCAGCTGGTCCTCGCTGCAGCCGCCGCCGTCCGCCGCTCCTGAGCCCGCGCAGCGCTGTGCGTCCGGTGCCCGTTCCACCCCCGGAATGGGCACCGGACGCACACCGTCAGGCGCTGGTTATCTCCTGAGCCACCTGGTGCGGCTCAGCGAGGCACCGCCACGCGGGAACGCGGACGACCTGCCACCCCAGGCGCTCGATGACCGCGTCTTGAGCGAGATCCTGACGCCGCTGGCGCCCGCGCGGATCGAGGTGCTGGCTGCCATCGCACTCGACGTCGATCCGCCGTCCGTCGGCCTGCCGGATGGCGAAGTCGAGTTCGTACCCCGACTCCACGAGCTTTGGGACGACGTCCGCGCCAACCGCCCGGAGCGCGGCGAACAGCCGGCGCTCCGCCTCCGAGTGCAAGCGCGGGTCCTCCCGCAGGTCGTCTGTCGAACGGCCGGGGACTCGGCGCGATGCGCTGACCAGCGCCTGCAACGTCGGCGCCTCGAGATCGGTCAGCGCCCGGGCATCGCCCACCACGACCAGCGCACGTTTCGCCCGGCTCACCGCGACGTTGATCAGGTTGCGCTCCCTCTCCACCCACCGGGTCGTGCGGGGGTTCGCCCCTGCGGACAGGACCGTGGAGAAGAGCACGATGTCCCGCTCCCCTCCCTGCAGCCGGTGCGCCGTGCCCACCACCAGCTCCCGTGCTCGGCGCTGCTCCTCGCTCACAGCCTGCTCCAGCCCACGGCGGATCAGGTCGGCCTGTGCTGCGAACGGGGTGACGACCCCCAGGGTCCCCGCCTCGCCCCCGTGTTCTACGACCCAGCGGACGACGGCGTCGGCCTCCGCACGGTTGTACGCGCCACCCCTGGGGCCGGCGTCGGTACGCCCATCGACCTGCACCCAGTGCAGGCCCTGCAGCCCGTCGCCTGCCGTGCTCGGATCGGTCAGCACCCGGAGGTCGCCGCCATAGAACGCCTCGTTGACGTAGGCGGCGATCTCCGGGTGGCAGCGGTAGTGCTCGGCGAGCAGGTAGGGCGACCGGCCGGCGCGATGGTCGAAGCCGGCGAACGCCGAGTCCCGGCCGTAGGACACCTTTGCCTCGTGCATCGCGTCCTCGTCGGCCCCGACCGACGCGGCCACCGCCGCCAGGTCCTGCTTCGAGGGCGTCACGACGGGGGCGAGCTGGTTCGGGTCGCCGACCACGACGATCCGCTTGGCCCGGTAGGCCATCGGGAGGACGTCGGCCACGCTGCACTGGCTGGCCTCGTCCACGACCAGCAGATCGAACAGCCCCGCGGTCAGCGAGAAGTTGGACCGCGCCGACAGCGCCGTGCAGGCCCACCCGGCGGCATGGGGCAGCGCGCGGGTCAGGGCTGCGGCCCGGGCATCCCGTGCTCCGGGACGCATGTCGGCCAGCTGGTGCAACGCCGTCCGCCCAGCCGCCAACCGGGCCGACACCGCGCGCCGGACGACGTCCCTGCATGCGGCGGCCCACTCCTGATCCGCGGCCGCCAGCTCGGCGCGCTCCGCTTCGCCGTCCCGGGGCTCGTGCCCGGCGAGCTGCTGATGCGCCTGGTCCCACCGGATTTCGCCCTCGGCCCAGGCTGCCAGGTCCGTCACGGTCACCCCGGGGTCCGCGGACAGCTGTGCGGACGCCAGAACGCGCTGCTGCCGCGCCCTCCGGAACCACCACGCCCGGCCGGCCCGCCGGGCACGGGTGGCCAGTTCAGCTCTGCGATCGTGCACGGGAGACGGCTCGGCGGTGCCCCACAGCACCGTGCGCTGCTGTTCGAGGTCCAGGGCCAGCTGGGCCAGCTCACCCTCGAGGGCGGCTCGCGCGGCCAGACGGTCGTGGAGGGCGGTGCGGCGCTCGATGGCGAGGTCCAGCCGGCGGCGCCCGACCTCGGGTGAGGGGCCGGTGAACGCCGGGCGGGCGGCCAACTCTCGGAGAACGGCAGGCAGTGCCTCTCGGTGATCCCGGTTGCCGGTGCGCACGAGCGCGCCATCGTCGACGGCGTGCGCCTTCTCCACGGCGGCCCGCACAGCCTGGTTGTTCGTACTGGTCACCAGCACCGTCTCCCCACGGAGCCAGGCTCCGGCGACGATCGCCGCGACCAGCTGGCTCTTCCCCGTTCCAGGTGGACCGGTGACCGCGGTGACCGGCGCGCTACCGGATGCCGCCAGCGCCTCCTCCTGGGATGCGTTCAACGTCAGGGGTGCAGCCGGTTTTGAGAGCTGCTCGAGCTCCACCGCTGGCGCCTGCTCCAGCAGGAACCGAGCCGCGGTTGCCCTCCAGTCCTGGCGGGTGCGCAGCGTGGTCAGCTCCTCGACGAGGCCACGGGTCATGACGTCCGAGGTGCCACGGAAGGCCATGGCCCTGTCGTGCACGCCTGCACTGAGTGCGCCCTGCCGTGTGCCGGCTCGCTCCGCACCGATCACCTGGCCGTCCAGCCCCAGAGCCACCAGGACGTCCCGCAGCTGGCCGACCAGGGCAGCCGGGTCCCCGAACGCCAGCCCGTCAGCCACGGCCGCCGAGGCCACCGCGACGGCGTCCGGCGGGAAGAACGCCGTCGACACCAGGGCGCTGTTCAGGCGCGGCTGGTCATCCCGGGGCACCGCGCTGGTCGCTCCCTCAGGGAGCTCCAGCTGCGTCAGGAGGAGCGGCGCCACCCTGAGGGCGCGCTTGGCGTCCGCCAGCACGACCACCGGCCAGCCGACGAACACCGCACCCCTACCGCGATCGTCGAGGAACAGGGCGCGCAGTGGTTCCTCCGCCACCAGATCGTCCACCTCGCCGATGATGAGCTGCGCTCCCTCGTGCCCGAGAGCGACCCAGTCGTGGGAATCGGCCAGTCGCACCGGCTCAGCGACCGACGCTCGCTGCACGCAGGCCAGGTGGTAGCGCACCAGCTGGTCCCACCGCGGGTCCGCGTCGGCCTCCGACCGAGTGGCCCGGCCACCGGCCAGCTGCCCGGCGGCCGTCGGCCTGGCCGACGGTGGCCTGGCCGACGGTGGCCTTGCCGACGGTGGCCGCGTTCCCCGTGAGCAGGGCAGGCAGGTCGTCACTCTGGTCGACGGGTCCCAGGAGGCCGTCGTCCCTGCCGGGAGTGCCCGCCGGCACTCCCGGCAGGAGGCCGGGTACCGCAAGGGGATCCGCCGGGCCGTCATCTCGGCACCGGTACGTGCAGGTTCCGACCCGTCATGGACCGGAAGCTACGCCCGGCGGATGACATCGGTGGTGTCCCTGACGACGGTGCCCCGCCCGCCGACACGATCGCGGCAGTGATCAGCAGGCCGATCCGCCGGCGAGCCGTTAGCTTCCCAGCACGCGTCGCCCTGTCTGCCGCGAGAGGGACCCCATGGAGCTCAGCCCCGCCGAGGAACAGTTGCTCCGCCGTGTCCGAACCGGCAACGACGCGGGCACCGAGCATCTCCTCCCCGTTCGAGCGGCCATGCTGCGGGACCTCCTCGTGAACCGGCTCGGCACCGCACCAGCCGGTGAGCCCGCCGTCGTCGTCCGGGACGTCGTCGTCCGGGATCCACTCGACCTGGCCGGACTCGACTTCCCGAAGAGCCTCCTCTTCGAACGTTGCGAGTTCCGGGACGGCATCCGACTCGACGACGCCTCGCTGGTGGCGCTCACGTTGCACACCTGCCGGGCCTCACACCTCACCGCCCCGGGGCTGGAGCTGCGGGGGGACCTGGTGCTCATCGACAGCCGCTTCGGCGTCGACGACGGGAAGAGTCTCGGTGACCTTCCGTGCACCTGCCACGACGCCCCTGGTCCGGGGGAAGCCGAGTCGCAGGCCCCTCCCCCGCCCGATCCGCCTGGTGCCGCGGCCCCCGCCGCCGTGACGTTGACCGGCGCCCGGATCCGAGCTCTGCGCGGCGGTGACTGCCACGTCCACGGGCGAATGGACCTGACTGCTCTCCAGGTGACCCACGACCTGGACGTCCCGGGCTGGCGGTTCTTCCTGCCCGGGGACACGGCACTCGTCGCCGACCGGGTTTCCGTCGGCGGGGATGCCAACCTCCGCGACTGCCACGTCCACGGGGCCCTCGACATGATCCTCGCGTCGGTGACCGGCTACCTCACCCTCAACAAGACCGAGATCTGCGGCAAGCCGACGCTGGACCTCCACACCGGTCCCGAGCGACTGGCGCTCAACCTCGACGGCACCACCGTCGGCCACATGGTGTACCTGATGGACGGCTTCCGAGCCGATGGCATGGTGCGGGCGATCGGGCTCTGCGCGACCAACTACTTCGGCATCTCCGGCCGCATCGAGAACCCAGGGTCCACGGCGTTGCACGCCCAACGGCTGAGCTGCCGGGGCGCCGTCGTCATCTCGACCGACGACTCCTCCGGGAGCCGTGAGCCGACCCGCATCGACGGGGCGATCCGGCTCGACGCCGCCCGGATCGACGGCGGGCTCGTCCTCGACCGGACCGTCGTCCTCCCCGGCGGGATCCAGACCCGGGAGCGGCAGCCCAGGCGCTACTGGCTCTACGCCCGTGACGTCGCCGCAGGACGGCTGTTCCTCGGCGACACCGACTTCCGGCGCTCCAGCGGAGCCGACGAACCGCTCGTGGACATCAGTGAGGCCGCCATCGGCGTCCTCGACGACGACCTGGGTCGCTGGCCGAGCGGCGAAGGATCGCTCCGGCTCCGCGGTCTCACCTACCGTGCATTCGGCGACCAGGCCGCCGGGGACGCCAGCGAGCGCCTGAAGTGGCTCGCCCGCCAATGCGGCTACGTTCCGCAGCCCTACCAACAGCTGGCCGCGGTCTACCGCGCTGCGGGCGACCGGACCGCCGCCGTCCGGGTCGAGATCGCGAGACGGAAGCACCGTCGCCGAACGCTGCCGATCGCCATCCGGCCTTTCGACGCCGCTGTCCACGCGCTGCTCGGGTACGGCTATCGCATCTGGGTCCTGGCACTGGCGCTGGTGGTGGTGTACGGGGGCGGCGTCCTCGCGTTCCACGTCATCCCCGCCGATTTCACACCGCGCAATCCGGCACTGGCCGGCGACCCGCCGTCCCCGTGGCTGTACACCCTGGACTGGTTGGTCCCGGTCCTCAACCTCCAACAGCGCACCACCTGGGCGCCGCAGGGCTGGGAGTCGGTCGTCGCCGTCGCCTTGGCGGTGGTGGGCTGGCTGTCGACGGCGCTGCTCATCGCCGCCGCCACCGGCGTCGTCAAGCGGGAGTGAGCGTCGCCCGGGCGACGAGACCCGGCAGCTCCACGCCCCGCGCGGTGGCGGCTCCCCACACCCCTCCTCCCATCGACGGGCACGGGCGGTCAACGACGGCCCGGTCGGTTATCGTCGAGCGCGTTCCTGTACGTCCGTGTGTAACTACCTGCTTGTGGAGCAAGGCGGCACGCCCGATCCCGCCAGCAGAGGTCATGTTCCGCACCCGCTCATCCGGCAACGAGCTCATCCAGCAGGCCGGCTTCTCCTACTTCCCGCTCGCCTTCATCGCGCGGCTGCCGTACGCGATGATCACCGTCGGCGTGCTCACCCTCGTCGTCGCCGAGCGCGGCTCGGTCACCCTCGGTGGCCTGAACTCCGCCGCCGCCGGCCTGGGCACCGCCGTCGTCGGTCCGCTGCTCGGCGCGGCCGCCGACCGGTTCGGCCAGCGCCGGGTGCTGGTCCCGGTGGGGCTGGTCAACGCGGCCCTGCTCGGCGCGTTCCCGTTCGTCGTCGCCAGCACCCTGCCGGCCGTCGCGCTGCTCGCGCTGTCGGTGCTGATCGGCGCCTCCGCGCCGCAGATCGCGCCGATGTCCCGCACCCGGCTGGTCGCCATCATCCGGCGGGCGATCTCGCCGAACCGGCGCGAGAAGGTGCTCAACTCGACGATGGCCTACGAGTCGGCCGCCGACGAGACGGTCTTCATCGTCGGCCCGTTCCTCGTCGGGCTGCTCGCCACCGCCGTCGCACCCTGGCTGGCGATCGCCGGCGCCGCGGTGCTGACCCTCGTCTTCGTCACCGGCTTCGCCCTGCACCCGACCGGGCGTCTGCAGGTCGGCACCTCCGGGCAGGCCGGCGCCCAGGCGCCCGCCCGGGAACTGGTCCGGTTCCCGCTGCTCACGGTGGTGGCCGGCACGCTCGGCGTCGGGCTCTTCTTCGGTGCCACGCTCACCTCCCTCACCGGCTTCCTCGCCGACGACGGCAACGGCGACCGGGCCGGGCTGCTCTACGGCGTCATGGGCATCGGCTCGGCCGCGCTGGCCCTGGGATCGGCGGCGTTCCCGGTCCGGTTCAGCCTGCGGGCCCGGTGGCTGGCGTTCGGGTCGCTGATGCTCGCCGCCGCCGTCCTGTTCGCCTCCGCCCGGTCGGTGCCGGTGCTGCTGCTCGCCCTCGCGGTGCTCGGCTGCGGCATCGGCCCGACCCTGGTCAGCCAGTTCAGCCTCGCCGCCCGGTTCAGCCCGGTGGGCCGCTCGGCGACCACCATGACGATGCTGGGCTCCGCGGTCGTCGTCGGCCAGGCGCTCGCGTCGGCGGTCGCCGGGTTCGTCGTCGACCGGTTCGGATCGACGACCGGGCTGCTGCTCCCCGCTGTCGCCGCGGCGCTCGTGGTGGCCGCCGGAGTCGCCCACACCGTGTCGACGTCCCGCCACCGCTCGCCGGAGCCGCTCCCCGCCTGATCCGCCCCGGAGGAGTCGGGGTGCGGATCGGGGACCTCCCTGATCACCTTGGCCGGGTCCAGGCCCGGACGTCGGCTGCGCCGGGACCGCCCCGGAGCCCCGCGCACGGAGAGGCGCAGCCATGCAGGCGATCACCCAGGACACCTACGGATCGGCCGACACCCTCACGCTCCAGCACGTCGACGCCCCCGTCCCCGCTGCCGGCCAGGTGCTGGTCCACGTCCGCGCCGCCTCGGTCAACGCGGCCGACTGGCACGTCATGCGGGGTGACCCACGGATCGCCCGGCTCGTCCTCGGGCTGCGCCGGCCGAAGGCCCGCATCCGCGGCCGGGACGTGGCCGGGGTCGTGGCGGCCGTCGGTGCCGACGTCACGCACGTGCAGCCCGGCGACGAGGTGTACGGCGAGACCGGGACGGCCGAGGGCGCGTTCGCGGAGTTCGCCTGCCTGCCCGCCGATCAGGTGGCACCGAAGCCGGCCGGCCTGACCTTCGAGCAGGCGGCGACCATGCCGCTGGCGGGGTGCACCGCCCTGGAGGGCCTCCGCGACCACGCACGCCTGGCGCCCGGGCAGCGGGTGCTGGTGAACGGGGCCGCCGGCGGGGTGGGCACCTTCGCCGTGCAGATCGCCCGGGCGTACGGCGCCCAGGTCACCGGCGTCTGCAGCACCCGCAACGTCGACCTGGTGCGCTCGCTCGGTGCGGACGTCGTCGACTACACCGTGGAGGACGTCACCGCGCGCCCCGAGCGCTACGACGTCGTGCTGGACCTGGTCGGCAACCGGAGGCTGCGGGACCTGCGCAGCCTGCTGACCGGCACCGGGATCCTGCTCCTGGCCGGCGGCGGCGTGTGGGACGGCGGGAGCCTGCTCGGCCCCATCAGGCTCATCGCGACCGGCGCCGTCGTCGGACGTCTCCTGCGCCAGCGCATCGTCCCCTACACCGCGACCCCCACCACCGAGCGGCTCACGGCGCTGGCCGGGCTCGCCGAGTCCGGAGCGGTCAGCCCGGTCGTCGACCGCACCTACGAGCTGGCCCGGGTCCCCGAGGCCATCCGCCACGTCGAGACCGGCCACGCCCGCGCCAAGACCGTCGTCGTTCTGCCCTGATCTTCCCGCGGCGGCACCCCGCAGACGGCGGCGCCCCGGCTCCGCGAGGGAGCCGGGGCGCTCGGAGCGGGATCAGGCGCGGGTCGCGCCGCCACCCGAGGGGGTGGCCCGGTCCGTGCGCTCGTCGTGCGCGACCGGCTGGGTCACGTTCGGCTGCCCGACCGTGTTCGGCCGGTGGTCGCCGTGCTCCTGCTGGTCGCCAGGTTCCCGCGGGTCGCCGTCGACCTGGGGGTCCTCCTCGGCCCGGTGCCGGCCGTCGGTGCCCTGCTGGTCCCGCTCGGACACCCTCGGCGCCAGCTTCTCCGCCTTCGCGCGCAGCTGCTGGGCGGCCGAGCGGTCCTCGTTCGCCCGGCCGGCGTGCTCCTGCGCCTCGCGCTCGGCCAGCGCCAGCCGCTCCTCGACCTCGGCGCGTTCGCGCCGGGTGCGGGCCAGCTGCTCGTCGGCGAGCGCCTGCTCCTTGTCCGCGCGCGCCTGGCGGATCTGCGCGTCGCGCAGGGCCTCGCGCGCCTGGTCGGCCTTCCGCGCCTTGGCCGCCTTGCTGCGGCGGGCCACGGCGAAGGCGACGAGCGCCAGCAGCACGACGGCTGCGATCACGATGACGACGACGGCCCACGTGGGCATGGCCGGTCTCCTCTGTCTCGGGGGACCGGGATCTGCCCGGACGACACGCCGGGGAAACGGCTCGCCCGGTCAGGTGTGCCAGGCGACCGGGCGCAACGGTGCCGAGCGCAGCACCCGCCGGCGGTGCTCCTGGACGACGACGAGCGACCCGCCGCGCGCCGTCCCGCTGAGCGCCTCGAACACCGCGGGGTCCAGCAGCGCCGTGTCGGTGCGCCCCCGCACCCCGGTCTGCTGCTCGGCGCGGGCCACCTGCGCCTGCAGCGCCGCCCGGGCGAGCTCGCGCTCGACGTCGTCCGCCCGCGGGGAGACGACGGTGCAGGCGAGCACGCTGCCCTCCTGCCGCGCCGCGTCCCGCAGCGCACGGACCAGTTCTGCCGCACCGCCCGTGGCCCCGTCGAGCACCACGAGGAGGCGGGCGCGCTCGCGACGGGAGACCCGGCTGCCGACCACCTCTGCTGACGTCATGGCCAGGATGGTGGGGGCCACCACGACCGCCGGGTAAGGGTCCACCGTCGTTCCGAGACCGCCACGGAACTGTGAGAGCGCGGACATGGACGCTTCGTGGTCGGGCACTCACAGCCCGATGGGTGCATCCCCCGCCTCCTGTGCCCAGGGGCGGCGACCCGTCAGACGCCGAGGTGGGCCAGCGCCTGGGTCAGCAGGGCGCTCTGGCCGTTGGCCAGCTCGGCCAGCACCGCGGGCTCGCGCACCTCGTCGGGGGTGAACCAGGTCAGCTCCAGCGCGTCCTGCTGCGGGGCGCAGTCACCCTCCACCGGCACCACGTAGGCCAGCGACACCGCGTGCTGCCGCGGGTCGTGGAACGGGGTGACGCCGGGGGTCGGGAAGTACTCGGCGATGGTGAACGGCTGCGGCGCCGCCGGCACCCGCGGCAGCGCCAGCGGGCCGAGGTCCTTCTCCAGGTGCCGCAGCAGCGCCGAGCGGACCCGCTCGTGGTAGAGCACCCGACCCGACACCAGCGCCCTCTTCACCTGGCCGTCCTGGCCGATGCGCAGTAGCAGCCCGACCGAGGTGACGACGCCGTGGTCGTCGACCCGCACCGGCACCGCGTCGACGTAGAGGATCGGCAGCCGCTCCCGGGCGGCGTCCATCTCCTCCCGGGACAGCCAGCTGGAATCGGAGCTCGTCACCTCGGTCATGCCTGCCTGTCTATCCGACGCCGGCGGACCCGGCACGCAGCGGGGCGGTGCCGTCACTCACGTCGGGGAGCAGAAATGGCCATGATGGCGCCCCTGCAGGGCGCCATCATGGCCATTCTGGTGGGCTGGGGTCAGCGGTCGCTGTCGTCGGCTCCGGCGAGGACGGCGTCGGCGGCCGGCCGGGGGCCGGGCACCTGCGCGGCCGGCTCCGTGCCGCGGGACGACGTGCCGTACAGCCCGGCGTCGTAGGAGCCGGTGAGCAGCGCCTCCAGCTCGCCGGTGTCCAGCGTCGGCTCGATCAGCTCGGGAGCGGCCGGCGCACCGTCCCGGGCCGGGAAGATCGCCCGCAGGGTCCGCGGCAGCCGGCGCGCACGCCGGCGGGCGGCCTTGCGCGCCGCCTCCTCGCGCTGGGCCGCCTCCCGCTCGAGGATCTCCCGCGCCATCCGGTCGGTCTCGGCGGCGACGACGAGGTCGGCGCGGGCCCGCTGCGCCCGCTGCCGGCCGTTCACCCGGATCTTCTCCGCCTCGACCTCCTCCTCGTCGCGCACCTCCAGCAGCCGGTCGTAGGCGCTGGGCGGGGAGAAGTTGAGCATCACCTTGACCAGCACCGGCAGCACCTCGATGCAGAGGAACAGCAGGAAGAGCATCAGGTGCGCGGTGCCGATCATCGGCCGCTCCTCGCCGAGCCGGTCCATCGCCTCCAGCCGGGCCAGGATGCCGTCGCTCTCACCGTTCTCCGCGTCGAAGGCGGCCTGCTCGGCGTTGCGCGCATCGGTCAGCCGGGTGAGCTCCGCGGAGTCGGCGGCCAGGTCGGTCCGGGCCAGCGCGATCCCGCGGGCGTCGGCGCTGGCGGCGTCCGCGGCGGCCGTCGTCCGGGTCTGCTGCAGCGCGGCGTCAGCGTCGTCCAGCTCGGCCTTGGCGCGGTCGCGCACGGTGGCCTGCTGGGCGGCGGCGGCCGCGGCGGAGAAGTAGGCGTCGCCGGTGCCGGGCCGGCCGGAGCCACAGGTGCCGTCCAGCTCGCACTGCGCCTTGGCCTGCAGCTCGTCGTACCGGGCGACGGCGGCGTCGTACGCGGCGCGCTTGGCGTCCCGCTCGGCCTGCGCGGCGACGACGGTGGGGGCGGCGTTCGGGTCGGCGGTGCGCCCACCGGCGAGCACCGCCTGCGACTCGGCGATCCGCTCGGACAGCACCGGGATCTGCGCGTACCGCTGGTCGGCGTCCAGCCCGGCGCTGAACTCCTGCGCCGCCTCGGCCTGCATCGTCACGATCGTCGCGTCGATCTCCTTGCTGAACACCTGCAGCGTCAGCGGGGTGGAGATGACCGTGCCCAGCACCAGGGCGAGCGCCACGCGTGGCAGCGCCATCGCCACGTTCCGCTTCCAGGACGGGTCGTGGGACATGCCGGTGAGCAGCATCCGGTCCAGGTTGAGGATCACCAGCCCCCAGCCGAGGCCGATCGCCGCCGCGAGGGCCCACCAGGCGCCCAGGGTCATGTGGACGGCGAACGCCGCCGACAGCGCGGCCAGCGCGGCCGTGCTCACCAGCACGCCGCCGAGGGCGACCTGCCGGGCGCGGGCGCCGGGGGCGACACGCAGGACGTCGAGCCGGGCGCCGCCGAGCACGGCCAGCCGGTCGCCGAAACGGGTGCGGGTGCGCACTGGGTGGTTCCTTCCGCCGGGATCTCCTCCCCGCTATCGGTCGCCCACGACCGGTCCGGTACCGCCGCGGACGACGCCGCCGGCTGTGGCCTGCACCGCTGCCCGGTCACATCCGGCTCATCCGGCGCACCCGTGCCGCCGGACGTCGCGGGCGGCGCCCCGGCCGCCGAGAAACCCCGCATGAGCACCATCGATCACGCACTCGAGGCGGACGCGCTCGACAGCTGGATCTCCGACCTGTCCGGCGGCGCCCGGTCCATGCGCCGGCTGCGCCAGCGGCTGGGCGCGGAGGGCAACCTGGTGGCCGACCCCTGCCCCGCCTGCCAGCGGCCGGCCACCGAGGACTTCTCGCACACCGGCCACTGGCTCGCCGACCCGACCGACTGAGCCAGGGCCGCCGGACCGGCTGCCGCCCGGGTCAACCCGGCTGCCCTGATGGTGAGCCGCGCCGTGGCACGGCTCCGCGTCCGGTGGCGCGGCTCGACCCGGTCGACCTCGCCGATATGGCCATTTCGGCGGCGCAACTGGCCGCCGAAATGGCCATTTCAGCGGTCAGGCGGACGACGGGCGCCAGCCGAGCGCCGGGCCGAGGTGCTGGGCGGTGTCGGTGAGGATCTGCACGTAGTCGGCGGGCTCGAAGCTGAACGGCAGCGCGAACACCACCTCGGACACCTCGCGGAACCCGGCGTGCGCGTACAGCTGCTCGGCGATCTGCTCCGAGGTGCCGATGAGGTCCTCGGCGAACATCATCCGGGCCGGCCCCTGCGGCGACGTCGTCCGCGGCAGCCGCGCCTCGACGTAGGCGGCGTACCGCGCCCGCTGCTCGGGCGTCGCCGAGTCGGTGGGGATGACCACCAGCCCCTGCGACACCCGGCCCGCCGGGTTGGCGGCC
The DNA here is from genome assembly GCF_054050755.1 of Modestobacter sp. SYSU DS0511. NCBI lineage: Bacteria > Bacillati > Actinomycetota > Actinomycetes > Geodermatophilales > Geodermatophilaceae > Modestobacter > Modestobacter sp. SYSU DS0511. Next base: position 49,038 of record NZ_JBJGZY010000008.1, on the reverse strand, counting down.
CGGAACGCCCGCACCTGCGCGGCCTGCTCGGTGGCGAAGTCCTCGGTCTGCTCGGCCTTCACCACCGACGAGGTGAGGAAGTGCAGCCCCTGCTCCCCCGCCCACTGCGCCGAGCGCAGCGACCCGCCGCCGTACCAGACCCGCGAGGCCAGCCCGGGCGAGTGCGGCTGCACCCGGTCCGACCACTCCTCGACCACGCCCTCCCGGCCGGCGAACGACGACGCCGGCTCCCCGGCGAGGAACCGCACCAGCCGGGACACCCGCTCGTAGGAGAGGTCCTCCAGCTCGGCGGTGTCCGGGTAGAGCGCCGCCTTGACGTCGTCCCAGTGCATCGGCGGGCCGACGCTGACGCCGGGGTTGAGCCGCCCGCCGGACAGGACGTCGACGGTGGCCAGGTCCTCGGCCAGCCGCAGCGGGTTCTCCCAGCCCAGCGGGGTCACCGCGGTGCCCAGCGCGATCCGGGAGGTGCGCTGGGTGGCCGCGGCGAGCACGGCGACCGGTGAGGAGATGCCGTACTGGAGGTGCCGGTGGCGCAGCCAGGCGCTGTCGAAGCCCAGCTGCTCCCCGAGCTCGATGACCTGCAGCGTCGTCTCGTGGCCGGGGCCCGGGTCGGCGCCGTCGAACAGGCCGATGGTCAGGAAGCCGAGCTGCTGCAGCGGGTCACCGGGTGCGGGCATGCCCCGATCCTGCCCCCGGTCACCGGAGGGGTCACCGCCGGCCCGCCCTGGTGCGGGCGGGCCGGCGGGAGTCCGTCAGACGGCCATCCCGCTGCAGGCCGACGAGCAGTTGACCTGCCAGATCCGCGGCGCCAGCGACGCGAGCAGCGACGACCGCACCAGCCGCATCCCGTGCGGGCCGGCCACCTCGGTCGGCCGGGCCGCGCCCGAGGTCGGCGTGGCCGTGGCCGTCGGCGTGCTGCCGGCCGAGGTCGGCGCCGCACCACCGGAGTCACCGGCCACCGCCGCCAGCCCCTCGGGCAGGGTCGCGGACGTGACCCGGTCGGGGGCGTACACGGTGACGTCGTAGGTGCCGGCCGCCAGCGCCGGCGCGGTGAACACCAGGCGGGTCGCCGACACGCTGGTCACCACCGCCGAGCGGCTGCCACCGATGACCACCAGCGCACCGTCCGGGATGGCGGAGCCGGTGATGGTCACCGAGGTGCCGCCGTCGGTGCTCACCCGCGCCGGGCTGATCGAGGTCAGCCCGAACGGCCCGGTCGGCGGGTACTCGTTGCTCCCGCCGTCCGCCGGTGACGACGGCGCCGCCGCGGAGGTGGTCGGGCTGCTCGGCGCCGGCGCGGTGGAGCCACCGGTCGGCCCGGCGGTGCCGGTCGGGGCCGACGACGAACCGGTCGGGGTCGGCGCCGCCGTGCCCGAGCCGTCCGAGGTGGGGGCGGCCGGAGCCGAGGAGGTGGGTGCCGGGGCGGTCGGCGACGTCGTCGGGGCCGGCGCCTGGCCGGTCGGCGTCGTCGTCGGCGCGGTCGGGTCGGACGACGTCGGAGCAGCGCCACCGGAGCTCCCCGAGCCGGACGACGTCGGGGCGGCCGTCGCACCGGGCGAGGGCGCGACCGTGCCGCCGGAGGTCGGCGTCGCCGTGGGCGCGGTCGGGCCGTTCGAGGGCGCCGGGGACGTCGGGGCGGCCGACGTGGCTGCCGCCGAGGTCGGCGCGGCCGACGGCGGGGGCGCGGCGGCCGGAGCGACCAGCAGCGGCGCGGCGAACCGCCGCCCGGCCGGGGCGCCGTCCCGGTACAGCTGCACGGTCAGCACGTACCGCCCGGCGCCGAGCTCGGTCGACGGGCTCAGCACCTGCGGGCCGGCGCCGTCCCGGGCGCCCAGGTCGAAGGTCACCTCGCCGCTGTCGTCGGTGGTGGCCACCGTGCCGCCGAGGTCGAGCGCGTGCCCGGCGACGGCCATGACCTCGCCCTGGTGCTCCAGGCCCAGCCCGAACCGCACGCCGTAGGCGCCGGCCGGGGTCGAGCCGTCGACGTAGACCTGCGGGGTGACCGTGCCCGGCGTCGCCCGCATGCCGGTGAATGAGTAGTGGACGTCCTCGACGGTGGTGCCGAGCGCGGCCAGCGAGAGCCGCCCGCCGCTGATCGACTTCCCGACGAACGCGGGCACGGTTCGGGTGTCGGCCAGCAGCCGGGCCTTCAGGTCCGCGGCCGAGGCGGTGGGCAGGTGTGCGCGGTAGAGCGCGAGCGCGGCGGCCACCTGCGGCGCCGCGGCGCTGGTCCCGCTGATCGCGTTGTAGCCGCCGGTGTTGCTCGTGGTCAGCACGTAGTGGCCGGGGGCGAAGAGGTCGACGGTGGTGGCGCCGTAGGCGGAGCTCGAGCTGACCGTGTCCGCGGCGGTGCTGTTGCCGACGGTGACCACGTTGGGCGCGCGGTAGCTGGCCGGGTACACCTTGTCCACGTCGCGGTCACCGCTGTCGTTGCCCGCGGCGGCCACCACCGGCACGCCGTGCGCGTTGGCGTAGTCGATCGCGGCGACCAGCTGCGGGGTGAGGCCGGGACCGCCCCAGGAGGCGTTGATGACGTCGGCGCCCTGGTCGACGGCGTAGTGGATCGCCGCCGCGCCCGCGACCTGGTCGACCGTGCTGCCCGCGCCGATCACCAGCGGCATGATCGTGACGTCGGGGGCGACCCCGGCCGAGCCCTCGCCGTTCCCGGCCCGCGCACCGGCCAGGCCGGAGACGCCGGTGCCGTGGCTGTTGTCGCCGCCGGCGTTCGTGTAGTCGGCGTTCGCGCCGTAGAAGTTCCAGCCGTGGCAGTCGCCGGCCAGGCCGTTGCCGTCGGTGTCCGGGGCGTTGCACTCCTGGTCCGGGTTCTTCCACAGCGCGCCGGCCAGGTCCGGGTGGCCGGCCATCAGTCCGGTGTCGGTGACCGCGACCACCAGGCCACGACCGGTGCCCGCTGCCCAGCCCTCGGGGGCGGCCACGTCGGCGCCGGCGACGGCCGGCTGGCCGTAGGCGTTCGAGCCGGTGTTCTCCAGGTTCCAGCCGTACTGCGCCCAGAACGGGTCGGTGATGCCGCCGAACACCGACCCGGTGACCGACGGCTGCACCTCGGCGCCGGGGACGACACCGTCCAGGTCGGCCACGGACAGGCCCTCGGTGGCCACCAGGACCGAACCGTCGAAGATCCGCTGCGCGCTGACCACGCCTGGCCGGGCCTGCAGCGCCGCCAGCTCGGCGTCGCCCACGGCGCCGCCGTCGGAGGTGACCACCAGCCGGCTGAGGCCGTCGCCGTCCGGGCCGAAGTCGGCCAGCGGCTCGACCCCGTCGGCCAGCGCCAGGTGGTCGATGACCGCGGCCCCGCCGAAGCCGAGCACCGCCGCCACCCCGGCGGCGAGCAGCCGTCGTCCGGTCCGGCGCCGCGGGGGCGCGGCGGGGCGGCGCACGGCGCGCTCATCGGCTCGCTGGGGGTCCATTCGGGTGCCTCCTGGTCGGGACCGCGCAGGTCCCGGACGGGGACTGCCTCGCTGGTATCGACCGGGAGCAGGGAGAGCTGGATGACCCGGACGGGTGAGACCCCCTTCACCCTGGGGATGACCCCGGCGGCGTGTCCCCCCGACCTCGGGCTGATCTTGGCCGCCGGGCCCGGAAATGGCTGTCCGGCCGGGGCCCGCCCGCCCTACCGTGCTGGCGTCCGAACCATCGCCGAGCGCGAGAAGGTGCGCCATGACCGCCGCGGTCCTCCCCCGCCCTGCGGCCGCCCCGACCCCCGACCCCACCCGCCTGCCGAGCACCGCCGCCGTCGCCTACCAGCGCGTGCTGCACGGGCTCGCCCGCCGCGAGCTGCGGCTGCTCGCCGAGCTGACCTCCTGGGCGCCGACCGACGACACCGCCCGCGCCGCCGAACTGGCCGGCCACGCCGACCTGGTCGCCCGCGTCGTCGTGCAGCACCACGCCACCGAGCGCGACCTGCTCTGGCCGCTGCTGCTCACCGGCCTCCCCGACGACGTGCGCGCGGACGCCCGCACCGAGGTGCAGGCCTGGTCCACCCGGGCCGCGCTGATCGACCAGCTGCTGCGGGACCTGACCACCGCCGGCCGGCAGTGGGCCGCCGCCGGCGACGACCGGGCCCAGGAGGTCTTCGCCGGGGCCTGCACCCGACTGGCTGCCGCGGTCGGCGTGCACACCGCCGCCGAGGAGCGGGCCCTGCTGCCGCTGGTGGCCGCCCACCTCACCTCCGCGGACTGGGCGGCGATCAGCCGGGCCGCGGGCAACCCGCTGTCCGGCCGGGAGCAGATGCTCGTGCTGGGCCTGGCCCTGGAGGACGCCTGCGCCGGCGACCGGGCCCGGCTGATGGTGGGGCTGCCCCGCGCGGCGCGGACCGCGTGGCGGCTGTTCGGCCGCCGGGACTTCCGTGCCGCCGTCGTCCGGCTGCGCGGCGCCCCGCCCGCCGGCTGACCTCCCTGCTCCGCCGCCGACATGGCCATCTCGGCGCCCTCGTGGGCGCCGAGACGGCCAGGTGGGCGGGAGCCAGGAGGTGGGGCGTCGATCTCCTGCAGCGGGCCGGTGCGCCATCGCGGTGTGTCGTCCGCAACCGGACCGGGCACTCCGGGTGCGCTCGCCCACGATCCGAGGAGCCCCGTGCCCGACCAGTTCACGTTCACCGACCCGACCACGATGTACCGCACCGACGGCTTCCCGGAGCAGAGCCAGGACGCCCCCGGCCTCGCCCGGGACCTGGCGCCCACCGCCGACCACGGCGAGACCAGCTACCGGGGCACCGGGCGGCTCACCGGCCGCAAGGCGCTGGTCACCGGCGCCGACTCCGGCATCGGCCGGGCAGCGGCGATCGCCTTCGCCCGCGAGGGCGCCGACGTCGTCCTGAACTACCTGCCCAGCGAGCAGGCCGACGCCGAGCAGGTCGCCGCGCTCATCGAGGAGGCGGGCCGGAAGGCGGTGCTCGCCCCGTCGGACATCTCCGAGGAGACCGCCGCCCGGCAGCTGGTGCACACCGCGCTGGAGGCCCTCGGCGGGCTGGACATCGTGGCCAACATCGCCGGCAAGCAGACCTTCGTCGACGACCTCGCCGACGTCACCAGCGAGCAGTTCGACCAGACCTTCAAGACCAACGTCTACGCGCTGTTCTGGATCGTGCAGGAGGCGTTCCCGCACCTGCCGGCCGGCGCCACGATCATCAACACCAGCTCGATCCAGGCCTACCAGCCCTCCCCCGGGCTGGTCGACTACGCCACCACCAAGGCCGCCATCAACACGATGAGCAAGGCGCTGGCCCAGCAGCTCGCGCCGAAGGGGATCCGGGTCAACGTGGTGGCCCCCGGCCCGTTCTGGACGCCGCTGCAGGCCTCGGGCGGTCAGCCGACCGAGGCGCTGCCGGAGTTCGGCCAGGAGACCCCGCTGGGCCGCGCCGGCCAGCCGGCCGAGCTCGGCCCGGCCTACGTGTTCCTCGCCTCCCCGGAGTCCAGCTACACGACCGGGGCGACCCTCCACGTCAACGGTGGGATGCCGACACCGTGACGTCCGCGGACCCCGCACGGCGCCGTCCCGCCCTCCACTGGGGTGCGGACGGCGCCGGGTCCGGCCCGGTGGACGAGCGGGACGCCGCCGGCTACGCCGACCTGCGCTCCTACGCCGCCGTCGGCGACGGGCGCACCATCGCGCTGATCGCCCGCGACGGCCGGGTCGACTGGCTGCCGCTGCCGGCGATGGACGCCGCACCGGTCTTCGGTGCGCTGCTCGACGCCGAGAACGGCGGGTGCATCGAGCTGTGCCCGGTCGAGGAGTTCACCGTCAGCCGTGAGTACGTCCCCTCCACCAACGTGCTCACCACCACCTTCACCACCGCCTCGGGCTCGGTGCGGGTCACCGACGCGATGAACACCGGGGTGGCCGGCCGGCTGCCGTGGGCGGAGTTCGCCCGCCGGGTCGAGGGGCTGACCGGCTCGGTGCGGATGCGCGCCGCCGTGGTGCCGGGCACCTGCATGAACGCGGCCGCGCCGTGGGTCTCCGCGACGGCGAACGGTCCGGTGCTGCGGGTGGCGGGGCTGACCCTCGCCGTGCGCACCCTGGCGCCCGACGAGGTCGACGTCGGTGACCGGCGGATCGCGGTCGGCTACACGACCACCCCCGGCTCGCGGCACCTGCTCGCCGTCGTCGCCACCGAGGACGAGCCGCTGTTCCTGCCCCCGGCGGAGCTGATCGACGAGGGCATCGACCGCACCGTGGGGAACTGGGCCACCTGGTGCCGCACCTTCGACTGGGACGGCCCGTGGAAGACCGCCGTGCAGCGAAGCGCGCTGATGCTCAAGCTGCTGATCCACGCCCCCAGCGGGGCGATGGTCGCCGCGGCCACCACCTCGGTGCCGGAGTCGCTGGCCGGCGGGAAGAACTGGGACTACCGGTACGCGTGGGTGCGCGACTCGGCGTACGCGCTGACCGCGCTGTTCCGCTTCGGCCTGCGCGAGGAGCCCCACGGCGCGATCAGCTGGCTGCTGTCGACCATCCGCCGGCACGGCCCGGAGCCGGCGGTCTGCTACTCCCTGGCCGGCGAGCCGATCCGCCCGGCTGCCTTCCGCGACGTCCCCGGCTGGCGCGGCATCGGGCCGGTGGTCAGCGGCAACACCGCCATCGAGCAGCTCCAGCTGGGGCCCTACGGCGACCTGTTCGCGATCGTCTCTCTCTACGTGGCGAACGGGAACGTGCTCGACGCCGAGACCGGCCGGCTGCTGGCCGGCATCGCCGACCTGGCCTGCGACCGCTGGCAGAGCCGCGACTCGGGCATGTGGGAGCTGCCCGAGGCCCGGCACTACACGACCTCCAAGCTCGGCGCCTGGGTCGCGCTGAGCAGGGCGGTGGAGCTGGCCGAGTCCGGGCACATCCCCGGCGACCCCGCCCGCTGGCGCAGCGAGGCCGGGCGGATCCGGCGGTGGGTGGACGAGCACGCGTGGAACGAGGAGCGGGGTGCCTACGTCTGGTACCCGGGCACCGAGCAGCTGGACGCCTCGATCGTGCTGCACGCCATCAGCGGGTTCGACCGCGGCGAGCGGATGAGCCGCACGCTGGACGCGCTGCGCGAGGAGCTCGGCGACGGCCCCCACCTGTACCGCCACAGCGGGGCCGACGCGGACGAGGGCACCTTCCTCGCCTGCTCGTTCTGGATGGTCTCCGCGCTGGCGCTGTGCGGGCGGGTGGAGGAGGCGGTGACGCTCATGGAGGAGCTGATGGGCGCCGCCAACGACGTCGGCCTGCTCACCGAGATGCTCGACCCGCGCACCGGCGACCTGCTGGGCAACCTCCCGCAGGCGCTGTCCCACCTGGCCCTGGTCAACGCCGCCATCACCGTCTCCGAGCACCGCGGGTCCGGCGGCTGAGCGCACGCCGGTCCTGCCCCCGCGCCCCCGGGGTGGCAGGGTCGTCGGTCGGGGCGTCCACCGGGCGTCCACCGGGGAGCCACGAAGGACGACGACGGGAGGGTCAGGGTGGAACCGACGGGCCGGCTGATCGACGGCCGTTACCAGCTGACCTCCCTGATCGCGACCGGCGGGATGGGCCAGGTCTGGCAGGCGCGGGACACCGTGCTGAACCGGGACGTCGCGGTGAAGCTGCTGCGCAGCGAGTTCACCGGCGACCCCACCTTCCTCGCCCGGTTCCGCAGCGAGGCCCAGCTGTCGGCCGGGCTGCTGCACCCGAACATCGCCACGCTCTTCGACTACGGCGAGGTCACCCCCCAGCACCCCGGCGAGGAGCACCTGGCCTACCTGGTCATGGAGCTGGTCCGCGGCGAGTCGCTGTCCCAGCTGCTGCACAGCCGGGGCCGGCTCGACCCCGATCGCACCCTGGACGTGCTGCGGCAGTGCGCCGCCGGGCTGGCCGCCGCGCACGCGGCGGGCGTGGTGCACCGCGACGTGAAGCCCGGGAACGTGCTGCTCGGTGCCGACGGCACGGTCAAGCTCACCGACTTCGGCGTGGCCCTCTCGGCCGCCAGCGTCTCCCTCACCCAGACCGGCCAGGTCATCGGCACGGCGCACTACCTCTCCCCGGAGCAGGCGCAGGGCTCTCGGGCCACCCCGGCCAGCGACGTCTACGCCCTGGGCCTGATCGGCTACGAGTGCCTCGCCGGACACCGGCCGTTCGACGCGGAGAGCTCGGTGCAGGTCGCGCTGATGCAGATCCGGGACACCCCGGCACCGCTGCCGGCCGACGTCCCCGAGCCGGTCCGCGCGCTCATCGCGGCCGCGATGGCCAAGGACCCGGCGCAGCGCATCACCGACGGCGCCGCCTTCCGGGACGCCGTCGACGACGTCCGCGCCGGCCGGCCGCTGTCCGGACCGGCCGCCGACCGCACCACCGTGCTGCCCACCGCCACCGCCGACGAGACGGCGGTCCTGCCACCGGCCGGCCCGGAGCCGACGACCCGCTCGACGCCGGCCACCCGGGTGTTCGCCGCCCCGGTGTCCCCTGGCGGGTCCGGTACCGGCGCCCGCCCGGCCGGGGCCACCGCCGGTGCCCGCCCCGACGGTCCGGGCCGCGGCACGCGCCCGGCGGCAGCCCCCGGACCGCGGCGGCGCAGGCAGCTGGCCGCCGCCGCCGTGGCGCTGCTGGCCGTGGCCGCGCTCGTCTTCGGGATCACCCAGGTGACCGACCGCGCCGCGACCGGCGAGGCCGACCCCTCTCCCTCGCCGACCACCGGAGCCGACACCTCCGCACCGGAGACGACCGGGGCGCAGACCCCGGAGACCGTCACCGTCGCCGCCGCCGACCTCGTCGGCCGGCCGGTCGAGGACGTGCAGGCGGAACTGAACGAACGGGGCCTGGCGGTGGAGCTGGTCCCCCGCCAGACCGGTGACGTCAGCCCCGGCCAGGTCGTCTCGGTGTCCCCGACCGGCGAGCTGAGCCCCGGCAGCACGGTGACCGTCGCGTACGCCACCGCGCCCCCGGCGCCCTCCACGCCGACCAGCAGCCCGACCAGCACACCGACCACCCCGACCACCGCCCCGACGCCGTCGACCGGCGGCGACGAGGACGAGGACGAAGCCGACGAGGAGGAGCCCGACGAGGACGAGGACGGGCCCGGGAACGGCGGCGGGAACGGCGGGGGGAACGGCGGCGGGAACGGCGGCGGGAACGGCTGACCGCGGCACCACCCGGGCAGCCCCGGTCGGCGCCGTGCCGGGCCGCCGACGGTCTCGGTCCGGGCACTCCCGTGCCGGCTGCGACTCCCGCCCCAGCCGTCACACACCGACGCCGCGCAGCGGGGACCATCGGCCGGTGCTCCCTGACCGTCAGCTGCTCGGGCAGCGCTACGACCTGCTGACGCCGATCGCCTCGGGGGGCATGGGCCAGGTGTGGCAGGCCCGCGACACCGTGCTCGGCCGCGACGTCGCGGTGAAGGTGCTGCGCAGCGAGTACACCGCCAACGCCACGTTCCTCGCCCGTTTCCGTGCCGAGGCTCAGCACTCGGCCGGCCTGGTGCACCCGCACATCGCCACGCTCTTCGACTACGGGGAGGTGCTGCCCGCGGCCTCACCCCTCGGCGAGCACCTCGCCTACCTGGTGATGGAGCTGGTCCGCGGCGAGTCGCTCGCGACGCTGCTGCGTCGGGAGCGGCGGCTGTCACCGGAACGCACCCTCACCGTGCTCCGGCAGTGCGCCGCCGGGCTGGCCGCCGCCCACGCCGCCGGGGTCGTCCACCGCGACGTCAAACCGGGCAACGTCCTGCTCGGCGACGACGGCGCGGTCAAGCTCACCGACTTCGGGGTCGCCGTCTCCGCGAGCAGCGTGCCGCTGACCGTCACCGGCGAGGTCGTCGGCACCGCCCACTACCTCTCGCCCGAGCAGGCCGCCGGGGAGCGCGCCACCCCGGCCAGCGACGTGTACGCCCTCGGCCTGGTGGGCTACGAGTGCCTGGCCGGCCACCGCGGCTACGACGGCGGTGACGCGGTGGAGGTCGCGCTCCGGCGGATCCGGGAGGTCCCGCCGCCGCTGCCCGACGCGGTCCCGGTGGCGGTGCGCCGGCTGATCGACCGGGCCATCGCCAAGGACCCCGCCGAGCGGTTCAGCGACGGCGCCGCCCTCCGCGCCGCCCTCGACGACGTCCTCGCGGCCCGGCCCGCCGACGGTCCGACCGACGGGCCGCGGACGCTGGTGATGCCCGCCGTGCGCATGGCCGCGCCGCCGCCCCCGCCGCCCCACCCGCGGGCCGACGAGGACCAGCCGGAGCCGGCGCGCCACCGGCGCTGGCCGTTCCTCCTCGCCGCACTGCTCACCTTCCTGGTCGTGGCCGGCGGCACCTCCGGCCTGCTGCAGCTCGCCGCCGACCGCGCGGCCCCGGCGGCCGCCGCTCCGACGCGCACCGCCCCGATGCCCACCGCCCCCGCGGTGCGGCTGGTGTCGCTGTCGACGGCCGACTACGTGGGTCGGCCGGTGACCGAGGTGCAGGCCGAGCTGGCCGAGCGCGGGATGGCCGTGACGTTGCGGCCGCTGCAGACCGGCGACGTCCCGGACGGCCAGGTGATCGCTCTGCACCCGGTCGGTCAGGTGCTCCCGGGCGCCGTCGTGGACCTCACGCACGCGATCGCCCCGCCACCTCCCGCCCCGCCACCTCCCGCACCGACACCTCCCGCACCGGCGCCCACCCCGCTCCCCGCCCCGGCGGAGAGCGCCGTCGAGCCGCAGGACGACCACGGCAGGGACCACCGCAAGGACCACGGCAGGGACCACGGCAGGGACAGCGGCTGGTACGACGGCCGGGACGGCGACCCGGACGGCGACCGGCAGGACCGGTGGGACCGCCGGCGCGATCGCGGCGACCGGGACGGCTGACCACCCGCCGGCCCCGGTGCCGGTTCGACGGGCAGGACGGCGCGGTGTCCGAGAGGCTGGTACCCCGGGGCCCGGGACCACGGGTCGGTCCGCTCGACACGGAGGAGGCAGTCGTGCCAGCTCGCACACCACCGGAGATCGCCCAGGCCGCTGCGCAGACCGGCGCCAAGAAGACCCGCCGCACCTGGGACAAGGTCCTGGTGAGCGCGTTCCTGGCCGGTGCCTACATCGCCTTCGGCGGCCTGGTCGCCATCACCGTCTCCTCCGGGCTGGACCCGGCGACCTGGGGCACGCTGCCCACGCTCTTCACCGGCGCGACCTTCACGCTCGGCCTGGTGCTCGTGCTCGTCGCCGGCTCCGACCTGGCCACCGGCAACATGGCACTGGTGCCGCTGAGCGCGATGCGCGGCAAGATCGGGCTCGGTGACGTCGCGAAGAACCTCTCCCTGGTGCTGATCGGCAACCTGATCGGCGCGCTCTTCGTCGCGTACTTCCTGGCCGTGCAGACCGGCGTGATCGGCGACTCCGGGGCCACCGGCACCGGCGCCCTCACCTACGAGCGGCTGGCCTCGATCTCCGAGGGCAAGGCCCTCGAGGAGTCGTCGTGGCAGGTGTTCCTGCGCGCGGTGGGCTGCAACTGGCTCGTCTGCCTCGCGGTCTGGATGTCCCTGGCCGCCAAGACCGTCTCCGGCAAGATCCTGGCGATCTTCTTCCCGATCATGGCGTTCGTGGCGATGGGCTTCGACCACGTCGTCGCCAACATGTTCTTCCTGCCGGCGGCGATCTTCGCCGGGGTGCCCGAGCTCGGCTGGGACGACGTGGCGCTCAACTGGCTGTTCGCGGGCCTGGGCAACCTGGTCGGCGCCGTCGTCTTCGTGTCGACCTCCTACTGGTACCTGTTCCTGCGCGATGAGCCCGAGACCGAGGCCGCCCAGGACGCGCCGGACGCCGAGCGAGGCTGAGCCGGCCCCAGACGCAGCACCGCCCCGGAACTCTCGGGGGCGTCCGGGGTGGTGCTGCCCCACCCGCGGCCGATCACTCCACCGGCGGCGTGGTCTCCTCGTCGGCCGCGGCCTGCGCGGCCTCCTGCTCCCGGCGGAAGCGCAGCGACTCGACCATCACGTACCCGAAGACGGCGCACCACGCGAAGCTGAGGAACGCCTCACCCCACAGGCCGTCGACCAACCGCAGCACGAGCTGGACGGCGTTGTAGAGGGCGGCACCGCCGGCCACGACCGGCAGCACGGGGTGGGCGAACCACGGAGGACGGAACGGGGCGGCGGCCATCCCCCGAGGCTAGCGACCGCCCCGACGTGATCCACCCGACTCCACGACCGGCGGCACCCGGCGGGGTCGGCGCGCGCGATGGCGCGCCGTCGGCGAGGCTGGGGCGGTGAGCACCTCGAACAGCGGCAGCGGTTACGTCGAAAAGGGTCAGGACTACCAGCGCGACCAGAACTACATCACCGACCGGATCACCGCCGACGGCTCCAGCGGGTGGCCGGTCGAGGCCGGGCGCTACCGCCTGGTGATCGCCCGGGCCTGCCCGTGGGCCAACCGCGCGGCGATCGTGCGCCGGCTGCTCGGCCTCGAGCAGGTCATCTCGATGGGCATCTGCGGCCCGACCCACGACGAGCGCAGCTGGACCTTCGACCTGGACCCCGACGGCCGCGACCCGGTGCTGGGCTACGAGCGGCTGCAGCAGGCGTTCTTCGCCCGCGACCCGGAGTACCCGCGCGGCATCACCGTGCCGGCGATGGTCGACGTCCCGACCGGTGCCGTGGTCACCAACGACTTCAAGCAGATGACGCTGGACTTCTCCACCGAGTGGGCGGAGTTCCACCGCGACGGTGCCCCCGACCTCTACCCCGAGCACCTGCGCGCGGAGATGGACGAGGTCATCGAGCGGATCTTCACCGAGGTCAACAACGGGGTCTACCGCTGCGGGTTCGCCGGCTCCCAGCGCGCCTACGACAAGGCCTACGAGCGCCTGTGGACGGCGATGGACTGGCTGGAGGAGCGGCTCACCACCCGCCGCTTCCTGATGGGCGACACCATCACCGAGGCCGACGTCCGGCTGTTCACCACGCTGGCCCGGTTCGACGCCGTCTACCACGGCCACTTCAAGTGCAACCGGACCAAGCTGACCGAGATGCCGGCGCTGTGGGGCTACGCCCGCGACCTGTTCCAGACCCCGGGCTTCGGTGACACCACCGACTTCCCGCAGATCAAGGAGCACTACTACGTGGTGCACGCCGACATCAACCCGACCCAGATCATCCCGATGGGACCGGACACGTCGGTCTGGCTCACCCCGCACCACCGCGAGGAGCTGGGTGGCCGCCCGTTCGGCGACGGCACCCCGCCCGGCCCGCCGATCGACGGTGAGGTCATCCCGCCCGAGCACGGCCCGGGCGGCATCGGCCACCGCTGATCGTCGCGCCCGGCGCCCCACCACCGGGGCGCCGGGCGCATGCTGTCGGGCATGACCGGGACGGTGCACGCCGACGACGCCGTCCGGCCCGGCCTCGACCTGCCCAGCGCGGGCCCCGATCGGCTGCCGTGGGACACCGCGCTGGCCGCCGTCCTGGGTTACGTCCGAGGACGCCGGCCGCTGCGGTACCGCTCCCCCATCGAACGCGAGGGCCGGTGGGTGCAGGTGGCCGCCTTCGGCCACGACCGGTTCGACGCCCGGCCGGTGCCCCCGGGCCCGCTCGGTGACGACGACGTGCTGACCGCCGAGGGCCTGCACGGCCGGCTCGACCCGGCCGGCTGGGCGGCCGTGCGGCGCGCGCTGGACGAGGCGCAGCCCACCGCCGACGCGCTGACGGAGCGAGCCGCGGGCCGGGCGTTCTGGGAGCTCCCCGACGACGAGCTGTCCGTGCTCGGTGAGCCGGGCACCGTGGGGGCACACCTGCGCGGCCTGGGCGAGCTGCCCGAACCGCGGCCGCGCTACGTGCTGGCCGCGCTGCACCACCGGCACCCCGCCCTGGTGCCGTTGCTGGCCCGGCCCACCTGGCTGCAGCTGGTGCCCCACCTGCGCGAGGGCGACAGCGGCGTCGCGGCGGTCGCCCACCGGGAGCTGCGGGCCAACCCGCTGGCCTTCGCCGCGCTGGAGGACGCCGTCCGTCTGCTGGGCGTGCCGCTGACCCGGCTGCGGCTGCACGACCTGCTCGTCTGGCTGGCCGGCACGCTGCGGCTGACCACCGCGGTGGCCCTGGGAGAGGCGACCGAGGAATGGCACCGGTACACCAGCGACCGGCATCGCAGTGACCGGCAGACCAGCGACCGGCGGACCGGCGGCCGGGCTGGGGTCAGCGGCTGACCGGCGTGGTCGGCTTCCGGCGGGCCCGCAGCCGCGACCCGACCAGCTCCACGGTGGGCGCCGGGTCGCGGGGGTCCCAGACGCTGGTGGTGGCGCCCGGCAGCCAGCGCAGCGTCGAGCCGACGTCGGCCAGCAGCCCGCCGCGCCGCTCGGCCACCGCCCGCCGGACGTCACCCGCGGTCCACAGGAAGCGCTCCCCGGCGCGGGCGTCGGGCAGCGCCGGCAGCGGCTCGCCGAGCACCTGACGTCCCCACGCGTCCGCCAGGTTCGCCCCCGCGGCGTTGGCCAGGGCCATCGAGCCGAAGAAGCGCCCGTTGAGGTCGATGAGGTGCGGCACGCCGTCGCCGTCCCGCAGGAACTGCAGCTCGACCAGACCCGACCAGCCCAGGTCCGCCAGCAGCGCGGTCGCCCGGTCGGCCAGGTCCTCCTCGACCGGCACCGTCTCGGCCCGGCAGGAGACCCCGGTCGGGGTGGGCCAGAGCCGGGGTGACCGCTGCTGCACCCGCCCGTGCAGGCGCCCGTCGGAGAACAGCCCGATCAGCGCCATCAGCTCGCCGTCGACCGGTTGCTGCAGGACCGGCTCCAGGCCGGCGTCCCGGAGCAGCCCGATCCGGTCGGCCGCACGGGCGGCGTCCGGGTACCAGCGGGCCTCGATCCGGTGCTCGTGCCGGTGCTGGGGCCGCCAGTGGGCCCGGCACTTGACCACGGCCGCCCCGGACCACGACGCGACGGCCTCCGCCGTGGCCGGCTCGGTGCGCGGCGCGGCCAGGCCGACGGCGCCCGCCCGCTCGACCAGCCCGACCTTGTCCAGCGCGGCGGCGACGATCTGCGCCGGCGGGTGCGCCACCGCCGTGGGCACCCCGTCCCGGAGCAGGGAGAGCGCGGCCATCCAGTCGTCACCGCCACCGAAGACGACGTCGTACCCGCCCGCGCCGACGGCGCGCTGCACCCCCTCGAGGAACGCCCGGCAGTCCCCGCGCGGCCGGGGCACCACGTGCGGCCGGGCACAGGCCCGGGAGGTGGTGACCATCCCGGCGCCGTCCGGCGTCCCGACGCCGACGGTCCACCCCGCCCGGTGGAGCGCGCGGATCGCGGCGAGGGAGCCCCGTGCCCGGCCAGCGGTGAGCACGAGAGCTCGGCGGGGCGCGGGCATCGGTCGCACGCTACCAATGGACGGGTGGCGGTGCGGGCGCCCTCGCCCCCCGAGCGGCGCCCTCAGGGCCGGCGGCCGGCCCGCCGCGGTACACCGGGCAACGTCCGCAGCTCGGCCAGCTCCGGGGCCCGCAGCACCACCAGGACGCCCAGGTAGGCGACCAGGACGGCGGCCCCGGCGACGGCCAGTCGCACGAGGGAGCCCACGAGCCCGCCCTCGTCGGGGCCGAGCCAGGCCAGCAGCACCGCCGCCAGGAGGCCACCGGCGAGGGCGGCGCCGCCCAGCCGGGCCAGCGACCCCGACAGCGCCGACAGCGCCACCCCGTCGTGCCGGCGGGCCAGCAGGGCCAGCCCGAGCGCGGCCGCGACCAGCAGCGACAGGCTGGTCGCCGCGGCGATGCCGGCGATGCCGAACGCGAGACCCAGGGTGAGGTCACCGACGACGTTGACCGCCATCGCCACCAGCGCGACCAGCGTCGGGGACCGGCGGTCACCCACGGCGAGGCTGGCCCGGGACGCGACCGAGCGCAGTGCCATGCCCAGGATCGCCGCGGCGTACCACACGGCCGCGGTGCTGGTCGCCGCGATCGCTGCCGCGTCGAAGTCGCCGCGGCCGAACGCCAGCTCCACCAGCGGGCGCGCCGCCACGACCAGCACCGCGGTCACCGGGGCCAGCACCAGCAGCAGGACGCGCAGCGCCCGGTCCACCAGCCCCCGCAGCTCCGCCCGGCGCTCGGCGCCACCGGCGGCGCTGAAGGCGGGGTACAGCGCGGCGACGACGGTCGCCACCAGCAGCGACTCCACCAGGCTCACCAGCCGGAAGCCCAGGTTGAGCGAGGTGATCACACCCTCGCCCAGACTCGACCCCACCGCCCGGTCGACCAGGGTGTTCACGTTGACCACCGCACTGCCCACGAGCAGCGGCGGGGTCAGGCGCAGCACCTCGCGCACGTCGGGGTCGCGCAGCGCCAGCCGTGGGCGCAACCGGATGCCCGCGGACCGGACGGCGGGCAGCTGGGTCAGCAACCGGACCGCCGAGCCGACCACGAACCCGAGCGCGAGCGCCTCGACGCCCCAGCGGGGGCCGAGCCACAGCGCCGCGGTGATCATCACGAGGTTGAACGGGACGCCCTGGACGCCGGACCCGAAGAAGCGGCCGTGCGCCTGGGCCGCGGCAGCGAGGATGTCGGTGCCGGCGATGAACAGCGCGGCCACCAGCACGATCCGGGTCAGCTCCACGGCCAGCGCCGCGGTCTCGTCGTCGAACCCGGGCGCGAGCACCGCGACCACCTGCTCGGTGCCCAGCAGCACGAGCACCGCGCCCGCGACGAGGACGAGCACGGCCAGGGTGAGCACCGTCTGCACGGTCCGGCCCGCCCGCTCCCGCTCGCCGTCGGCCGCCGCACGGCTGACCGGCGGCACGACGGCGCGGGCCAGCGCGCCCGCCACCAGCGCGAGCACCAGGTTCATCACGCCCTGGGAGACCAGGTAGGCATCCAGTGCGGCACCGGCACCGAAGACCGCGGCGATCACCGCGTCCCGGACGAAACCGAGGACCTGGCTCACCGCCGTCAGCGAGACCAGCAGCGTGGCCGCCCGGGCGATGCCGCGGCCGGGGCCACGCGTGCGCCGTGCGCGCGGATCCGGGCCGGTGGTCACGGCGGTCCATCATCCGGGTCGCCGTCGACGGTCGGGACAGGGTGTCTCCCCGCCGACCGGGTGCCGAGCTGGGGGCGGTCGGTGACGGCTCGCCGTGCCGTGGGTCCGGCGACGCCGTCCGGGGCGCCGGGCCCGACCCGGCGCGGGGACAGTCGGAGCCTCGCGGCGATGTGGCCGAGGCGTCGCCGCCCGGCGCGGAGGCCCGCCATGTTCGCCCGAACCACCACCGTGCGGGGCGACCCCGCCGCCATCGACGCCGCCGTCGACTACGTGCGCGACGAGGTGCTCCCCGCCGTGGAGCCGATGGCCGGCTGCGTCGGCCTCTCCCTGCTGACCAACCACCGCAACGGACGCTGCGTGCTGACCAGCGCCTGGGACAGCGAGGGCGCCCTGCAGGCCAGCGCGGAGGGCACCCGCAGCTTCCGCGCCCGGTTCGGCGAGCTGCTCGACGCGGTGCCGATGGTCGCCACCTGGGAGATCGCGGTGATGCACCGGGTGCGGCCGGCCGGCGAGGGCGCCTGCTGCCGGGTGGTGCGCGGCGCGCTGCACGAACCGGCCGCGATGGACGACGTGCTCGGCACCGTGCGCACCAGCCTGTTGCCCCGGCTGGAGGAGCTGCCCGGTTTCTGCAGCGTGAGCCTCCTGGTCGACCGGCTCTCCGGGCGCACCACGACCACGGTCACCTACGCCGACCGGGCGGCGATGGCCCGGGCGGTCGACCCCGGGGGCGCGCTGCGGGAGGAGTTCAGCCGGGCCAGCCGGACGACGGTCCAGGAGGTCAGCGAGTACGCGCTGTCGGTGGCCCACCTCCGGGTGCCCGAGACGGTGTGAGCTGCCGCGGGTCATGATCGCCGCATGAACGACGACCCGTTCGACCTCCAGCGCTTCGTCGACGCCCAGGAGGCCGGCGGCACCTACGCCCAGGCGCTGGCCGAGCTGCGCGCCGGCAGCAAGCGCAGCCACTGGATGTGGTTCGTCTTCCCGCAGGTCGCCGGCCTGGGGCGCAGCCCGATGGCGCAGCGGTACGCGATCGGCGGAGCCGAGGAGGCGCGCGCCTACCTGGCCCACCCGGTGCTCGGCCCGCGGCTGGTCGAGTGCGCGCGGGCGCTGCTCGACCTGGGCACCAGCGACCCGGTCGACGTCCTGGGCGGGGTCGACGCGCAGAAGCTGCGCTCGTCGATGACGCTGTTCGCCGCCGTCACCGCGGAGCCCGCCTTCGGCGCCGTGCTGGACCGCTTCTTCGCCGGCGACCGGGACGACGCCACTCTCACCCGCCTCTGACCCGGCGTCCCTGTCGCCGAAATGGCCATTTCGGCGAAGGGGGGCGTGGGCGTGCGGGTCCTCTGGGGGAAGATCGACGGCCGCTGGGCGGAACAGCGACCGACCGGGCGTGGTTGGTCGATGACCGACGGAGGACGACGACAGCAGGGAGAACCCGGAACGTGTCGAGCTCACCGGCCGGCGTCACCGACGACTCGGCGCAGGACACCGAGCGGGCGGCCGAGCAGCCGGCCGTCGCCGACCTGTACCGCCGGCTGGACGCCGCCCGCGAACTCGCGGTGATGCGGTTCCGCCAGGCGCTGGCGATGCCGGTCATCAACCCGCAGTCCCTCGGTGAGCGGGAGGCCGCGGCCCGGTTCCAGTCGGCCCGGATCACCGCGCTGGACGCCGCCGAGCACGGGCTGGTGATCGGCCGGCTGGACCGCGAGGCCGCGCCGCAGCCGCTCTACATCGGCCGGGTCGGGCTGCCCGCCGACGACCCCGCGGGTGACCCGGCGCTGGTCGACTGGCGGGCTCCGGCGTCCCGGCCGTTCTACACCGCCACCGCGTTCCGCCCCGAGGGCGTCGTCCGGCGCCGGCACATCCGCACCCGCGGGCGCACCGTCACCGCGGTCAACGACGAGGTGCTCACCGTCGACCCCGCGCGCGGCGACGGCCCGGAGCTCACCGGCGAGGCCGCGCTGATGGCCGCGCTCACCGCCGAGCGCACCGGCCGGATGACCGACATCGTCGCCACCATCCAGGCCGAGCAGGACGCGATCATCCGCAGCGACGTGCGCGGCGTGCTCGTCGTCCAGGGCGGGCCGGGCACCGGCAAGACCGCGGTCGCCCTGCACCGCGCGGCCTACCTGCTCTACACCCACCGCGAGCGGCTGGCCCGCAGCGGCCTGCTCGTCGTCGGCCCGACGCCGACCTTCCTGCGCTACATCGCCGACGTGCTGCCGGCGCTGGGTGAGACCGGCGTGCTGCTGTCGGGCCTGGGCCAGCTGCGCCCCGGGCTGGACGCCCGCGGCACAGAGGCGCCCGAGGTGGCCGAGCTCAAGGGCCGGCTGGCGATGGTCGACGTCCTCAAGGCCGCCGTCCGGGACCGGGAGGTCGTGCCCCGCGGCGGTCGCGACCTGGTGATCGACGGGGTGCGCATCGGGCTGCGCGGGCCCGACCTCACCAGCTGCCGCACCGTGGGCCGGCGCGCCTCACGGATGCACAACCTGGCGCGCCCGGCGTTCGCCCGGGCCGTGGTCGACCTGGTCACCGACCGGTTCCTCGGCCGGATCGGCAACGACGTGCGCGGCGCGGAGAGCCTGCTGTCCCGCCGGGACGTCGACGACGTGCGCCGCGAGATGGCCGCCGACGCCGGGGTGCGCGCGCTCATCGACGAGATGTGGCCGGTGCTCACCCCCGAGCAGCTGCTGCGCGACCTGCTGGCCGACCCCGACCGCATCCGGCGGGCCACCCGAGGCTGGACCGACGAGGACCGGGCGCTGCTGCACCGCCCGGCCGACGCCGAGTGGACCCCGGCCGACGTGCCGCTGCTGGAGGAGATCGACGAGCTGCTCGGCCACGACGACAGCGCCGAGCGGGCCGCGGAGGCCCGGCGCCGTCGGCAGGCACGGGAGCACGCCCAGGAGACCCTCGACCTGCTGTACGGCTCGCGGTCGCACGACGCCGACGAGGACGAGGAGAGCGAGGAGCTCACCGCCGTCGACCTGCTCGACGCCGAGATGCTGGCCGACCGGGAGACCGAGGTCGACGTCCGCACCGCCGCGGAGCGGGCCGCCACCGACCGCACCTGGACCTTCGGGCACGTCGTCGTCGACGAGGCGCAGGAGCTCTCCCCGATGGCGTGGCGGCTGCTGGCGCGCAAGTGCCCGACCCGGTCGATGACCGTCGTCGGCGACCTGGCCCAGACCGGCAGCCTGGCCGGCGCGACCGACTGGGCGCAGGCGCTGCGCCCGCACGCGGAGGGGCAGTGGCGGCTGGCCCAGCTGACCGTCAACTACCGCACGCCGACCGAGATCATGGACGTCGCCGCCGACGTGCTGGCCGCGAGCGATGCGGTGACCGCGGCGCCCCGCTCGGTGCGCAGCACCGGCGTCCCGCCGACCGCCCACCGGGTGCGGGAGGACGCGCTGGCGACCCGGGCCGCGGAGATCGCCGCCGAGCTGGCCGCGCGGGGCGGCACCGCGGCGGTCATCGTCCCGCCCAGCCGGCAGGCCGCCGTCGCCGCCGCGCTGCCCGGCGCCCAGACCGGCCCGGCCGCCGACTCCTCCCGCGGCACCGTGGTGCTGCTGCCGGTGGAGGCCAAGGGGCTGGAGTTCGACTCGGTCGTCGTCGTCGACCCGCAGGCGGTCCTGGACGAGGGCGTGCGCGGGCACAGCGACCTGTACGTGGCGCTGACCCGGGCGACCCAGCGGATGGCCGTCGTCCACCCGGGCGAGCTGCCCCCCGAGCTCTCCCGCCTCACCGACGACTGAGAAAGGCCCCTCTCCTCCGCCGAAATGGCCATTATAGCGGGCCTGGAACCCGCCAGAATGGCCATTTCGGCGGCGACGGAGTCAGGCGAGGGTGAGGACCTCGGCGACCGGGCGGCGGCCGCTGGACACCGCTGCGCCGGACGGGGCGCCCAGCCGCAGCAGCATCTGCGGGTGGCCGACCAGGTCCAGCCGGCGGGTCAGCCGTGCCCGTGCCCAGGACTGGTCCAGCGCCTGGGTGAGCGGTGAGGCCACCAGCCCGGCCTGGGTGAGCTCCAGCAGCAGCCGGCCCAGCGCCATCCCAGCGCCCACCCAGGCGGCACGGTCGTCGGCCACGGTGCCCAGCAGCAGCACCGAGGGGTGCTCCACCGGCGGCGGCGGGTCGTCGTCGTCGGGCACCGCCGCGGGGGCCGGCCGGGCGGTGCCGAAGTCGCGCACCGGCATGTTCGACGTCCGCTGCTCACCGTCCGGGACGGCGGCGGCCGGCACCCCGTCCGGTGACGCGGGGTCGGTGCGGGTCCAGGCCCGCAGCTCCGCCAGGTACGCCGGGTCGCGCTGCTCGGACTCCTCGGCCTCGCCCAGCAGGGTGGAGACCGCGGTCTCCTCCTCGCTGTGGTCGATCAGCTTCAGCCACACGCCGTCCCGCCCGAGGGTGCGCTCGAGACGTTCGACCAGACCGGCCGGCAGCGGCTGCCCGAGGAACCGGGCCCGTTCGGTGTGCCGCTGCCCGATCGCCTCCGCGGCCCGCTGGTCGGCGGCGCTGGGCTCGTGCTCGCCGGTGACCCGGACGACGGCGACCAGCTCGGGGTCGGCCGGGTCCGGCAGCACCTCGACCTCGGCGGCAACGCCCAGCGCGGCCAGCGCGACGACGGCGAGCTCCACCGCGACGCCCACGCTCAGCACCTGCTGGCGGCCGGTCGGGTCGACCGCCGGGAGCGCCCGGGACGGGTCGTGCCGCACCTCCAGCCGGTCGCGGTCCGCACGGAACGACCAGGGCTGGGTGTTGTGGATCGACGGCGCCCGCACCGCCCGCTCGACCACCTGCGTCCACCGGTCCGCGTCCAGCATCGAGGTCCCCTCTCCGTGCGCCACGCCCCCACCCTTCCCCGGGCCGGGCCGGACATCACGGGCCGAAGGTCCCGCGCACACCCCAGGCAGCGGATCCCATGCCTGTCGGGATGCGGGGGTCAGCGGTGGCGGGTGAGGGCGAGCAGGGCGATGTCGTCGGCCCGGTGGGTGCCGGCCAGGTCGGCGAGGAGCCGGTCGCACAGCTCGTCGGGGTCGGCCGTCGGCGTGCGCCCAGCCGCCACCCGCAGCCGTTCCAGACCGGCGTCGAGGTCGTCGCTGCGGCTCTCCACCAGCCCGTCGGTGAACAGCACCAGGGTGCCGCCGGGTGGGAGCACGCCGCTCCACTCGACCGGGGTCGACGCCGGGGCACCGAGCATCCGGCTGGGCCGCACCGGCAGGAACTCCGCGCCGTCGTCGGTGACCAGCAACGGCGGCGGGTGGCCGGCCGAGGCGACGTGCAGCAGGCCGGTGGGCAGGTCGAGGGTGGCGAACAGCGCGGTGGCCATCCGCTGCAGCCCCAGCAGCGGCCAGCTGGCCTGCAGCCGGTCGATCACCGCGGTCGGCGAGGGGCTCTCCACCAGCAGCGCCCGGTAGACGCTGCGCAGCTGCCCCATGGTGGCCGCGGCGGTGATGTCGTGGCCGACGACGTCCCCGACGGCGATCGCCACGTGGTCGCCGGGAAGCGGGGCGACGTCGTAGAAGTCCCCGCCGATCTCCACGCCGTGCGTGGCCGCCAGGTACCGCACCGCCACCTGCATGCCGGGCACCCGGGGCGGCGGCGGGGGCAGCAGGGTGGCCTGCAGGGTGTGCGAGGTGCGGGCCTCCAGCTCGTAGCGCTGTGCCTTGGCCATCATCAGCGCCAGCTGCACCGCCAGCTGCTCGACCAGCTCGACGTCGGCGGCGGTCAGCGGACGACGGCGGCGGTCGGCGGAGACGGTCAGCACACCCAGCGACCGCCCCTCGGCCACCAGCGGCACGCTGACCACCCCGGCCAGCTCCAGCGCCTGCACGGCGGCCAGCTCATCGGGGGTGCGCACCACACCGGCCAGCCACTCGTCGGTGACCACCGGGAACCAGTGGGTCCGGCCCTCCGCCATCGCCGTCCGGGCCGGGTACGGCAGCTCCCGCACCGGGGGTGCCCAGGCGCGCAGCGCGTCGACCAGGTGCTGGCGGTCCGGGTCACCGTGCCGGGCGACCACCCGGGCGGTGCCGGTGTCGGTGACCAGGTCCAGCAGGCAGACGTCGGCCAGCCGCGGCACCACCATCTCCGCCAGCCGCTCGACGGTCTCGCTGACGCCGGTGGCCCGGGCGAGCAGCCGGGCGGCGTCGAGCAGGAACGCCGACCGCTCGGCCTGCCGCGCCGTCTCCTCGTGCAGCCGGGCCCGCTCCAGCGCCTGCCCGGCCTGCCGGCCCACGGTGGCCAGCAGGTCGA
This sequence comes from Modestobacter sp. SYSU DS0511, assembly GCF_054050755.1. Classification (NCBI taxonomy): domain Bacteria; kingdom Bacillati; phylum Actinomycetota; class Actinomycetes; order Geodermatophilales; family Geodermatophilaceae; genus Modestobacter; species Modestobacter sp. SYSU DS0511. The sequence goes on along the minus strand of NZ_JBJGZY010000008.1, from coordinate 25,859 downwards.
CGTCGGCCGCGCCGAGGCGTTGGTGCCCGGTGGGCTCCTGCAGGCTGATCAGCTCGTTCTCGGCGCGCTCGCCCAACGCCACCACGAGGGCGCCCAGCGGGGTCTCGTCGGCGGTCACCGGGACGACGACGAGCTCGGTGTACCCGGCAGCCGTCGCGGCGCGGGCCAGCCGGGGCCATGCCTGCGCCAACGGATCGGCCACCGGGACCGTGCGCACGCCCTCCCCCAGCACCAGCTCCGCCCGGCCGTCGGCGGTCTCGGTCAGCGCTGCGCACATCTCCTCGTCGAGCCCTTCGCAGGCGGCCAGCTCGACGCGGGCGTCGTCGCTGCGGCGGCGGCCGTTGCGGTCCAGCAGCCACAGCCCGGCGCCGGTGGCCCGCACGGCCCGGCGGGCGCGGTGGACGGCCACGTCCGCGGCATCGGCGGTGGTGACCGCGGCGGCCAGCTCCGAGACGAACTGGTGGAGCGTCCGGGAACGGAGCTCGGACTCCTCCGCGGCGCGCTGGGCAGCGAGCCGGTCGGCCTCGTACCGGCGGCGCACCGTCGCCTCGAAGAGGGTGTGCCGGATGAGCACCGGACGGCCTGCCTCGTCGCGGACCTCGACCGCGTGCGCCAGGCAGGGCACCGTACCGCCGTCGGCCCGCAGCAGGTCCAGCGCCACCTCGCGCACCACCCCCTGGGTGCGCAGCATCGGCACCACGTTGGTCTGGACGAGCACCCGGCCACCCACGGTCAGCAGGTCGGCGAACTGCACGCCCAGCACCTCGGCGGCGGGCCGGCCGATCCACCCGCAGAAGGTCTGGTTGACCTTGACCACCGTGCCGTCGGGCAGCGTGGACAGGTACCCGCAGGGGGCGTGCTCGTAGAGGTCGGTGACGTCCTGCTCGAGCAACCGGGCCAGGTCGGGGCGGGTGCGGGACCCGGTGTCCGCGCTCACCGGCGCCTCAGTGGGCCGGCGCGGGAGTCAAGAAGGAGCGGATCGCCGCGATCGTCTCCTCCGGCGCGCTCAGGTGCGGGCAGTGACCGGTCGCCGCGAGCTGCGTGAACACGCTGCCGGGGATCGCCGCGTGCACGTAGCGGCCCACCACCTCAGGGGCGATGACGTCCTCGCTGCACTGCAGCACCAGCGTCGGCACGGTGACGCCGGGCAGGTCGGCCCGGTTGTCGGAGAGGAAGGTGACCCGGGCGAAGAGACGGGCCACCTCCGGGTCGGTGCGGCAGAAGCTGGCGGTCAGCTCGGCGGCCAGCTCCGGTCGCTCCGGGTTGCCCATGATCACCGGACCCATGGCCGTGGACCACCCGGTGTGGTTGCCGTCCAGGGTGTCCAGCAGCTCGGCGATCTCGGTGCGGCTGAACCCGCCGGTGTAGTCACCGTCGTCGACGTAGCGCGGGTTGGGCCCCACCAGCACCAGGGCGCCGACCAGCTCCGGCGCCTGCTGGTGGACCAGCACGGCGATCATCGCGCTCACCGAGTGCCCGACCAGGACGACGTCGGACAGGCCCAGGTCACGGCAGACGGCGACGACATCGGCCGCGTGCCCGGCCAGCGACCCGTGCCGCTCGGGGTCCCACGCGTCGGCGTCGGAGTCGCCGAAGCCGACCAGGTCGAGGGTGACCACCCGGTGGTCGGTGGCGAACTCGGGTACCAGGAACCGCCACATGTCCTGGTTGCACCCGTAGCCGTGGAGGAAGACGATCGGCCGCCCGTCGTTGGGACCGGTCACGCGAACGTCGTTGCGCGCGCTCACGATCATGCGTCGACCGTACCGACCGGCCAGCATCCGCGACAGCCCCGTGTCGCAACACTCAGGTTGGACGGACGTCGGTGAGGACGACTCCGCTGGCGGGCCGGGCCGGGATGCGGCTCAGCGAGATGGAGAGGTCCTGCTCGGGGACGGTGTAGTCCAGCTGCGCGAGCTTCAGCACCAGCGCGGACAGCAGCGCGACGGTGATGTCCTCCCCGGGGCAGCGGTGCCCGGTCCGCGGGTCACCGGCGCCCTGCGGCACCAGCTCCCACTGACCGATCTCGCGCACCTCGTCACCGTCCAGGAAGCGCTCGGGCCGGAAGGCGAACGGCTCGGGGAACAGCTCGGGGTCGTGGTCCTGCCCCCACAGGTCCAGCAGCACCATCGACCCGGCGGGCACCCGCTCGCCGTCGAACTCGACCTCCTGCGGGCTGCGGCCGCCGATGAACGGGGCGAACGGGTAGAACCGGCGCACCTCGTGGGCGAAGGCGACCGCGAAGGACCGGTCGCCGGCGCGCAGCCGCTCCCGGTGCTGCGGCCAGGTGTGCAGCGCGTGCGCGGCGAAGCCGACGAACCAGCTGACCGCGACGGTGGGCCGGACGACGTTGAGGATCTCGACCGCGGCGACCCGCGGCTCCAGCAGCTCGCCGTCGGCGTCGCGGTGCCGGGCGACGACGTCGACGACCGACCCGGAGGGGACCGAGCGGGTACCGTCCCGGACCTCCTCCACGATGCCCGCCAGCCAGGCCTCGCGGCGCTGCCGGGCACGGCGGGCGCGCCAGTGCCGCGGAGCAGCGGTGGCGAACCCGTCGACCTCCACGGTCAGGTCCCGGGCGAGTGCGGGCAGCTCCTCGTCGGACACCGGGACGGCGGCCCAGTCGCAGACCCCCCGGGTGATCACCCGGGCGGCCTCGTCCATCAGCACGATCTCCGGCTGCCCGGACCAGCGGTCGACGGCGGCGTCCCAGGCGGCGGAGACCTGACCGACCAGCGGCCAGATCCGCTCCGGCCCCATGAGCAGCTCGATGAACATGCCCTTGCGCACCCGGTGCGCCTCGCCGTCCAGGGTGTGCACGGCACCGTGGCCGAACAGCGTGCTCACCACCGGCTCGGGCAGCGCACCGCTGCGCCGCACGTTGTCCTCGTCGTAGAGGAACCGCGCGGCCGCGGGCCCCTTGACCCCGAGCGTCCGGCGGAGCATCAACCGGCTGTGCACGGTGCTCCGGCCGGCGGCGCGGCGGCGGTCGGGCAGCCAGGCGTAGCCCTGGGCGAGCATCGGGATCGTCTGGTCCAGTCGCGGCCTCCACGTCATGGTGCTGTCTTGCCCACCGGAGGGGCGGGGGGAAACCGGCCGCCGGTCACTCGGCGTCGGCCCAGCCGAGGTCGACCAGCAGCCGGCGGACCTCGTGCCCGGCCCAGCTGCGGCGGGTGCCGTTGGCCAGCGCCTCGGTCACGCCGCCCAGGGCGCCGGCCAGCTCCTCCTCCTCCGCGTCGAGCAGGCCCCGGTAGGCCGGGTCGAGCAGGTAGCCGGTGGGCCGGCTGGACAGGCAGCCGAGCAGGTCCAGCAGCACCTCCAGCCGCCGGGCCGCCTCCGGGGTGGGGGTGTCGGGGTCCGCCATCGCCACGGTGTCCACGTCGCGCTCCCACAGCCGGGCGCGGACCGGGTCGGCCTTCACCGAGAGCACCGTGCCGGTGCGCCGCCGCGGGGACCCGCCCGGCCGGTGCAGCACGCTGCGCACCTGGTGGGCGATCCGGATCAGGTCGTCGTCCAGCATCGAGGTGCCGACGAACAGCACGTGCCGAGTGAGCAGCAGCGACTGCAGCACCCCGGCCAGCGCCGTCCGGTGGTCACCGAACTCCAGGTACTGCTCACGGGTCAGCACGATGCTCTCGGGGTGGGCGGCGTCCCCGTGCAGCTTGAGCAGCCACGGGTCGCCGGCGGTCGCCTCGTCGAAGGGCAGCACCCGCAGCGGCCGGCCGACGTCGGCGGCGGCGAGCTCGACCAGCGGGTCGTAGTTGGTGGTGACGTACTCGCCCACCGGCAGCCCGGCGACCAGCGCGTGCGCCAGCGAGTACGGCGCGGGCCCGAAGCGCTCCTGCACGTACCCGGCGAGCTCGTCGCGGCCCATCGACCGGGCGAGGAGCGCGGCGGCGTCCTGGGGCGGCAGGTCGGACAGCCCGGCCCGCTCGGCGCCGGTCAGCCCGGCCCGCTCGGCGAGCTCGTCCAGCAGCGCCTCCCAGGTGGGCAGCCCGGCGGCCGCGCTCACCCCCGCGCCGAGGAAGACCGCGAGCTCCCCGGCGCGGGCCCGGCCGCCGAGCTCCTCCGCCACCGCGCGCAGCTCCTCCGGCAGCCGCCAGCCACCGCCCTCGGCCCGGCGGACCCGCTGCGCAGCGGCGAGGTCGCTGGGCCGCCGCAGCACCAGCGCGACGTCGAAGCCGTGCTCCTCGGCGGCCGACCGCAGCACGGGGAGCAGCTGCTGCAGCAGCTCCCCGCGCCGGCCGGCCGCGCCACCCCAGCCGGTGCCCAGCGCCGGCAGCCCGACGAGCCGGCGGACCCGCCCGTGCACCGGCCCCTCGACCGCCCGGGCCGCGACCGCGGCCAGCGCCTCCCGCGCCCCCTCGAGCAGCCAGGCCAGCCCGGCGTCGTCGGCCCGGGGGCCGGTGTCGACGGTGTCCAGCAGCCAGGCGCGGCGTTCGCCGCAGCCGGGCACCTCGCGCACCCGGTCGCCACCGGTCCAGCCGTCGACGCAGGCCCCCTCCGCGTCCCGGTCGCGCAGTGCCTCTGCGGGCAGCAGCGGGAGCCAGCCGGCGGCGACCCGGCCGGTGCGGTCGGTGGGCACCAGGACGTCGTCGCAGGAGAGCCGGGTCAGGTCGGCCCCGACGACGAAGACGTGGCCGGTCATCGGCCGGACGGCGCCGGGTCGCCGTCCTGCTGCTCGGCACGGACCGCCGCGTAGGCCGGCCGCCGGAACCGGGCGATCAGGCCGTCGGGCACCAGCCCCGGCGGGTGGTCGAGCACGGCGTCGAAGTGCAGCGGTGGGTCCGGGGGGTCCGGAGCCGCGCCCAGCACGATCCGGGCGAACGGCTCCCACGGCCCCCGGTCCAGCGCCGCGGCGAGGGTGAAGACCGTGCCGGGCGCCCGGACCGCCAGCGTCGCGCGGTCGCTGGGCAGGGTGGCCGGGCGCGCCCAGGCGGCGAGCCGCACCGGCCCGACCGGCGTGCGGTAGGCCATGATCGAGCCGTAGGTGGCGGCGGCGTCCCGGCGGAGCACCGGGACCAGCCGGGTCAGCCGCCCGCGGCCGGTGGTGCTCAGCAGCAGGTCGACCGGGCGGCCCCCGGGGCCGCCGTCCGGCAGGCGCAGCGCCAGGCCGAGCACGTCGGGCAGCGTCCGGGGCAGCCCGGCCCCGCGGCTGAGCCGCACCAGCGCCTCCTGCTCGCCGGGGCCGTCGATCCAGTCCACGCCCCACGGGGCGGCGGGTCCGGTCCGCTCGACGCGGGCCCGGAAGAGGACGCCGTACGGGTGCATCGGCTTGGCCCGCCGTAGCCGGGTCAGCGCCACGAGCGGTCGGGCGGCCGCGCGGCCGGCCAGCGTTCCCAGGTCTGCCATGCCGTCCCGGTTACCAGCCGGGGCCCGCGTCACCCATCGGATGCCCGGTGAGCAGGATGGCCCGGTGACCACCACCGCTCCCCCGCTGGGCCTGCTGCTGGACGTCGACGGGCCGATCGCCAGCCCGGCCACCCGCACGGTGGCCGCCCCCGGTCTGGTGGCGGACCTCCGCGCCCTGCTGGCCGCCGCTGTGCCGGTGGTGTTCAACACCGGCCGCTCCGACGCGTTCCTGCGCGCGCAGGTCGTGCCACCCCTGCTGGCAGGTGGGCTACCGCGCGGCGCGCAGCTGCACGCGGTGTGCGAGAAGGGCGCGGTGTGGACCTCGATCGGCCCGGACGGCATGGGCCCGGTGCACGTCGACGAGGCGCTCGCGGTGCCCCCGCTCGTGCACGAGGTGGTGGGCGAACTGCTCCCCCGGTACCGCGACACGATGTTCCTCGACGACACCAAGCGCTCGATGGCCAGCGTCGAGGCGCGCACCGACGTGCCGGCCGCGGACTACACCCGGGCCCAGACGGCCTTCGACGCCGAGCTCGTCGCCGCCCTCGCCGACCGCGGGCTGGGCGTGGGCTACCGGGACCAGGTGCGCCCGGACGCCGCCGGCGCCGTCCCGTGGCGGGTCGACCCCTCGGTGATCGCCACGGACGTCGAGTCCGCCGACGTCGGCAAGGACCTCGGCGCCCGGCGGGCCCTGACGCTGCTGGCCGCCGACGGTCCGTTGCCCCGGGAGTGGCACACGGTGGGCGACTCGCGCAGCGACTACCGGATGGCCGATCAGCTGCACGCGCTCGGCCACCGGGTCACCCACGTCGACGTCCGGCCGGCCGGACCGCTGCCCGCGACCCCGTACCCGGTGCGCACCGACCCGGCGCTGGTGGACGACGCCGCGGGCGCGGCGCACCTGCGCGGGCTGGTCGCGGAGCTGCTGGGGGGCTGATCCGGCGGACCGACCGGGCTGCCGCCCCGGCTCAGTGCCGGGTGGTGCCGCAGTCGGTGCAGCGCTTGCGGCTCGAGCTGTTCGAGCGGTTGCAGTTCTCGCAGACCCAGACGGCCCGCTCGATCGTGCGCATCGGACTCGCATCCTCCCCGGCCGGGGAGCCGGCCTCGTCGTGCCCGGCAGACGCCGGGACCACCGGCGTCGTCGCCAGGACCGACGCTAGGCCGGTCGGGTGACGGGGAGGTTGCGCGGACGGAACGACTCGGAGCGAGCCGGGGGACGCCGCGGGGTCAGCGCAGCGCGGCGGCGCCGCACCCACCGGAGCTGCACGCGCACCCGGAGCACCCGGCCGGGGCGGCCGGCTCCGGGCGCCGGGCCAGCCGCACCAGCCCGGCGGCGGCGACCAGGTCGGCCGACCCCAGCACGCAGACCAGCGCGGCCGCCGCGACCCGGCCGGTGGCCAACAGGGAGTCGGCCCCGCCGGTGACGCCGACGACGACCGCACCGGTCACCAGCGCGCCACCCACCGCGAGCGCGGCCGCCCGGCCGGTGGCCGCGACGGCGAGCGCGGCCGGGACCAGCACGACACCGGCGACGAGGACCCAGCCGGTGGCCGTCGCGGACACCAGGGCGACGAGGACCGCGACGACGCCGAGCCAGACGGCGACCGCGCCACCGACGGCGCCGGCACGCGCCACCTCTCCGGCCCGGGCACTCCGCAGCAGGGCCGCTCCGCGCACCACCGCGACCACCCCGGCGGCGCCGAGCAGCAGCTGCGGCCCCCACGACCAGGTGAGCGCGAGGACCGCCAGGACGATCAGCGCGGCGCCGAGAGCGGCCGTCCGGGGCCACGTCCGCCGGGCCTGCGCAGGGGTGGTCGGGGCGGTGCCGGGCAGGCGGCCGGCGGTCACGGCGTTCGTCACCGGCCCAGTGTCCCCCACCCGGTCCGGTGATCGTCCGCGGGCGGCACCTCCCCGGCTGTGCCACGCTGATCGCCGCCACAGGGGCCGGACGACGGGGAGTGACACGTGGGGACGACCTCAGGGCCAGGCACCTCCGCACGGCAGGCGGGGAACAGCGACGCCCTCGAGCACCTGGCCCGGGTCGGGCTGATCGCCTACGGCGTGGTCCACCTGCTCATCGCCTGGCTGGCGCTGCAGCTGGCCTGGGGCGGAGGGGGGAGCTCGGCGGACCAGTCCGGTGCGATGGCCACGCTGGCCCAGCAGCCGTTCGGCCGCCTCCTGCTGTGGGTGCTGGCGGTCGGGCTGATCGCCCTGGCGGTCTGGCAGCTGGCCGAGCTGCTGCGCCACCGGGACGGGCTGCGCAGCTCGGGTGAGCCGCGGAAGAAGGCGGTCGCCGGCAGCGGGAAGGCGGTGGCGAAGGCCGTCGTCTACGGATTCCTCGCCGTCACCGCCATCCGGTTCGCCACCGGCGGCGGGCAGTCCAGCTCCGGGCAGGAGCAGCAGACCGTGGCCGGCGTGTTCGGGTGGCCCGGTGGCCGCTGGCTCGTCGGCGTCGCCGCCCTGGTCGTGATCGGCGTCGGCGTCCACCACGTGCACAAGGGCCTCACGAAGCGCTTCCTGGAGGAGATCGACACCGCGCAGGCCCCGGCCGGCCAGCGGCGGGTCATCGAACGGCTCGGGCAGTTCGGCTACCCGGCCAAGGGGGTCGCCCTGGCCCTGGTGGGCGGGCTGCTGGGCTGGGCGGCGCTCACCTTCGACGCGGAGAAGGCCAGCGGCCTGGACGGCGCCCTGCAGACCCTGCTCGACGCGCCGTTCGGCCGGCTGCTGCTCACCGTGGTCGCGGTCGGCATCGCGGCGTTCGGCGTCTTCTCGTTCTTCCGCGCCCGCTTCCCGCAGCGCACGTGAGCGCGGGGGCGGACGGCGCCCTGCGGCGGGTGCACGACGTGGTCACCCGCGCCCGTGAGGTGACCGACCACCCGGCGCTGGAGCACCTGGCCCGGGTCGGGCTGGTCGCCTACGGCGTGCTGCACCTGCTCATCGGCTGGCTGGCGGCCCGGATCGCCTGGGTCCTGCAGCCGCAGACCCAGGACGCCGACCAGACCGGTGCCCTGCAGGCGGTGGCCGGCTCCCCCGGCGGGCTCGCGCTGCTGTGGGTGATCGGGCTCGGGTTGCTGGCGCTCGCCGTGTGGCAGGGCGGGGAGGTGCTGCGCTGGTGGGCGGGGGTGCTGCGGCCCGGCCACCGGCTGCGGGTCTGCGTGGTCTGCGCCAAGTGCGGGGCGAAGGCGGCCGTCTACGCCGTCCTGGGGGTGACGGCGCTGCTGTTCGCCGCCGGCGCCGGGTACCAGGCCGACGAGCGGTTCCAGGAGCTGACCGGGGACGCGCTGCGCATCCCCGGTGGCTCGACGCTGGTGGGCGCGGTGGGCGTCGGTGTCGCGGCGGTCGGCGTCTACGTGCTGGTGCGCGGGGTGACCGGCGGTTTCATGCGGGACATCGACCTGCACACGGCCCCCGACCGGTGGGAACCGCTGATCGAGCGGATCGGGCAGGTCGGCTACGTGGCCAAGGGCATCGCCTTCGGCCTGTCCGGCGGGCTGCTGGTCCACGCGGCCGTGGTGCGGGACGTGGCGACGGCGACCGGGCTGGACGGCGCCATGCGCGCCATCGGTGCCGTGCCGACCGGGCGGTGGCTGCTCACCGCCGTCGCCGTGGGGTTCGCCGCGTTCGGGGTGTACGCGCTGGCCCGGGCCCGCTACCCCGACCGCGACCCCTCGACCTGACGCAGGTCGGTCACGCAGGCGGCCGTTCCACGCTCGTCGTGCGCTTCCCCCGCGGTGCGACGCGAGGGGAGCGCACGAGGAGCGCGGAACGCCGCGTCAGCGCGCGTCGACGACGTCGAAGACGTCCCAGAGGCCGGTGATCTGCAGCGGCCGGACGACGGCGCGGGCGGTGCCGCACCGCATCCGCAGCGTGCGCCCGGCGGCCAGCGCGGTGCGGTGCGCGGTCGCCAGCACGGACAGGCCGGCGGAGTCGAGGAAGGTGATCCCGGACAGGTCGAGCTCGACGACGTCCAGGCCCGGTCGGGCGAGCACCTCGAGGAGGGCGCCGCGCAGACCGGGGGCGGTCGTGGAGTCCACCTCACCGCTCACGGTGACGGTGCACCCGGCGGCGGTGGGGAGGGCGGCGAGGTTCACGGTGACGTCGATCCGGGTCGGGTCGATGTCGACGGGCAGTGCGGTCATGATCGCCTCCGGCGGGGCCCGAGCACGGCCGGCGACGCTGCCGGCCTTGCGGCCGGACCCCAGTGGGGCCCGGTCACGGCTGGTGGTTGAACCGCGTGCCCTTGACGCTAGGGAGCCGATCGGCTGCGCACAAGAGGCCTTCGGCGTGGCGGACCTCGCCACGCCGGGACCGCCGGGCGCCCGACCGTCCTCGACGACTCAGCCCCAGACCTCCTGGGCGGTCTCCACCACCAGCGCCAGCTTGGCGATCTGGTCGTCCCGGGTGAGCGCGTTCCCCTCCACGGTGGAGGAGAACCCGCACTGGGGCGAGAGCGCCAGCTGCTCCAGCGGCACGAACCGGGCGGCCTCGTCGATGCGCCGCTTGAGGTCGTCCTTGCGCTCCAGTTCCGGTCGCTTGCTGGTGACCAGACCGAGGACGACGCGCTTGCCGGGCGGCACGAACCGCAGCGGCTCGAACCCACCGGAGCGGTCGTCGTCGTACTCCAGGAAGAAGCCGTCGACGTCCAGCCCGCCGAACAGCGCCTCGGCGACGAAGTCGTAGCCGCCCTCGGCCGCCCAGGAGGAGCGGAAGTTGCCCCGGCACAGGTGGGTGGTGACCGTCAGGCCCGCGGGCCGGTCGGCCAGGGCGGAGTTCATCTGCCGGATGTAGCGCTCGTGCTGGTGCTCGGCGTCCCGCCCCTGGTCGGCCAGCTGCGCCCGCTGCGCCGGGTCGTTGAGGTAGGCGAGGCTGGTGTCGTCGAGCTGCAGGTAGGTGCACCCCTGCGCGGCGACGCCCTGCACCTGCTGGCGGTAGGCGGCCGACAACGCGTCCCAGAAGGCGTCCTCGTCGGGGTAGACGGCCGGGTCGATCGCCGCCGCCCCGCCCCGGTAGTGGACCATCGACGGCGACGGGATGGTCAGCTTCGCCGTCTGGCCGGGCTGCACCTGCGACTGCAGGAACGCGAGGTCGGCACCGAAGATCGGCTCGTCGATCCGCAGCGGCCCGTCGACCCGCAGCCCGGCGGGCGCCCAGTCGATGCTCCCGTCGGCGTTGCGGAAGTGGACCTTGGCCCCGGAGCCCTCGACCTTGCTGATGCCGTCGATCGCGTAGATGAAGTCCATGTGCCACGTCGTGCGGCGGAACTCGCCGTCGGTGGCGGTGGCCAGGCCGACGTCGGCCTGCAACCGGACGGCGTCGGCGATGGCGGCGTCCTCGATGCCGCGCAGCTCGGCGGCGTCGATCTCCCCGGCGGCGTGCCGGGCGCGGGCCTCGAGCAGCGACGGCGGGCGGAGCAGGCTGCCGACGTGGTCGGCGCGGAACGGCGGGCCGGAGAGGTCGGGCATGCCCTCAGCATGCCCGTGCCCCCCGGCGCCCGCCCACACCGCCCCCGCGGCGGGGGATACTGGCGGCATGTCGAAGCGCACCGTCGTCGCCGGGGTCGTGTGGCTGGTGCTCACCGTGCTGGCGTTCCTCACCGACCCGCTCCTCGGTGCCGTGGTGCTCATCTTCGGCGCCATCGGGGTGGTGATGGTCCAGCTGGCCAGCACCTGGAACCAGCACCCCGACTTCGAGGCCCGCGAGCAGGCCCGCGCCGTGCGCCGCAAGGCCAAGTGGGAGGCGAACGCACCCGCGCGCGAGCGGGACCGGCAGCGCTACGAGGCGCACAAGGCGCGGCAGGCCGAGAAGGCCCGGCAGCGCGCCGAGCGCTGACCCCGGACCACCCGTCGGAAAGTCGTTCGACGCACGGGGACGCGCCCCCTACCGTCCTCGACATGGGCACCTCCTTCCTGCGGCTGCGGACCTCCGCCTGAGCTGATCCGCCCGCGGGCGCTGCCGTGCAGCCCCGTCGGCCGCCGGTCACTCCCGACCGGCCGCACCGCACTCCCCCCGTTCCCCGGCCTGCCCGCCGGATGTCGCGGGCTGCCCTCTGCTCCCTCCCGGAGGCCTCCATGTCACGACCCACCCCTGCCCCCGCAGGCGCCGCCGCCGAGGCGCGTGCCCAGCTGCCCGAGGACGCGCACGCCGGCTTCGACCGCCTGGTGCACGCCGTTCTCGCGTCTCCCGGCAACGGCCGGCAGCCCGCCCTGGGCGCGGCTCTGCGCAGCCAGCTGCCCGGCACCGCCGGCGTCCGCTGGCTGCACGCCGAGGGGCTGTCCCCGACCGCGCGGGCCTCCGCGCTCACCGCCGCGCACTGGCTGTCCCTGCACGCGGCCTGGCTGGCGCACGAGCGGGCGCCGCGCGGTGGCGGCCGCCCCGCCGCATCATCCGGCCGGGCGGACAGCCGGCACGGGCACGCGCCCGGCGCCCAGGCCGCACCGCGCTGGTTCTAGCGGCCGGTCGAGGATGTCATCCCTCGATGGCGTCCTCGACCGCCAGCTCGGCGGCCCGGTCGGGGTGCGCGAACGCCTCGGTCAGCGCCGCGCGCAGCGGCCACGCCCCGGCGCGCCAGGCCAGCGCCCGGCCGAACGCCGCCGGGGTGCCGTCGACCGCGTCGGGTTCACCGGGCCACCAGGGCACGGTGCGCCCGCCGGTGACGGCGACCTCGGCGTGCACCGCCACCTGCCCGCTCAGCTCGGCCACCCCGAGCCGGGCGGCGGCCAGCCCGGCGCCGGGGACGTCGTGCCACGGGAGCGTGCGGACCGGGCGACTGGTCACCCGCGCCCGCCCGGCCAGCTCCGAGGCCAGCGGCAGGTCGAGCAGGTCGGCGACGGCCTCGGGCGCTCCGCCCGCGGGCACGAGGTCACGTTCGACCAGTGGCTGTAACCACGGGGCATCGAGGACGACGGCATCCTCGCTGACCTGTCGCGGCCCCACCCGGGCCCGGTCCGGCGGGTCGACGTCCATGCCGTCCAGCGCGGCTGCGAGCTGCGCGTACACCGTGCGCAGCACCGCCGGGACGACGGTGCGCCGGGGGTCGCCGAGCCGGTCGAGCAGGTCCAGCGCGTCGTCGGTGTCGGCCAGCAGGGCGGCCACGGTGGCCGGGGGGCCGAGCAGCGCCAGCACGTCGGCGGGCAGCTCGGGCGCAGGTTCGTACAGTCCCTGCAACTCTGCGCTCGCGGGGTGCCGCAGCCGGTCGGGTCGCTGGCCGTCGAGCACCGGCGACGTCCGCAGCCACCAGCGCAGGTAGCCGGGAACGACGGCGCCGCCCAGCTGGACGTCGGCCCGGGCGTCGGCCGGGAGCGCGGCCAGCAGCGGCAGCGCACGGGGCCAGTCACGCACCAGCTCCAGGTCCCGGACGGCGGTCAGCGGCGGCCAGTCCGGCGGCGGGGCGTCGGCGGGCAGCCGGTCGAGCACCGCGTCGGCCCACTCCTCGGCGCGGTCGACGTCGAGGTCGTCGGGGTGCTCGGCGCGGACGGTGGCGAACCCGTCGAGCACGCCGACGGCGACCAGCGCCGCCCGGTCGTGCCGGCGGGCGAACCCCCGGTCCAGGGTGCCCAGCGCACCGCGTTCGAGGACGCCGGCCAGCGGCGAGCCGGGCAGCACCAGCTCCCCGGCCGGCGCCCAGCCGCCGTCGTCGTCGGGCAGCGCGAGCTCGGCCAGCTCCGGGTGCGGGTCCGGGCCGGCGGCGGCCACCAGGGTGAGCACCGCCTCGGCCAGCGGCTCGACGTCCTCCCCGTCGTCGACGCGGTCCAGCGACGCCTGCACCGCGGCAGCGACCGCCGGGTCGGCGAGGACGGCGGCCGCGGTGGCCGGCCGGGCGCCGAGCCGTTCCAGCACCTGCGCCGCCCGGCCGGTGGTCGCGGCGGGGTCGGCGATGCGCAGCCCCAGCGGCGCGAGCCGCGCGGTGGGCAGCGCAGGATCGGGCAGCAGCACCCCGGCCGGTGACTGCGCGGTGCGGCCGTCGGCGAGCGGGACCGGCAGCGCGGCCAGCTCGCCCCGGTCGGCATCGGCCAGCGCGGTGTAGAGCGCGGCCCACCACTCCCCCGGCCGCTGCACGCCGCGGACGGCCTCGACCACCTCGGCCAGCCCGGCGCGGCGGACGCCCAGCGCGGCGAGCACCGGCCCGTCGGCGCGCCGCGACCAGCCGGCCGGCAGCAGGCCGGGCAGCACGCCGGTCAGCGCCGCGACCCGCTCCGGCGTCCCGTCGTCGAGGGCGACCGCCCGGCCGGTCCGCAGCGGGGGCTCCTCGGGGTCAGCGGCCGGCAGCCACGCGGTGTGGGTGAGCCGGTCGAGCACCGCCCGGCAGAGCGCGGCGTCCAGCTCGGTGGCGGCGAGCGTTGCCTTGGGCACCAGCTGCAGCAGCACCGGGTCAGGCAGGAGCTCGGTGATCAGGTCGGTGTAGGCGTCGGCGAGCACCGCGACCAGGGCGTCGGTGAGCGGGCCGGGGGCGACGTGCCGGCGGTCGGGGTCGAGCGGGAACGGCGCGGTCAACCGGGCGGGCAGCGACAGCGGCTCGTCGCTGGGGGTCGGCGCGTGCAGCACCTGGCGGCCGGCCAGCGGGGCCGGGGCGCCGTCGTCGTCCAGCGGCACGGCACAGGTGACGGTGTAACCGCGGCGGTCGCGCTCCTCCACCGGGCGGTCGGCGAAGAGCTCGGCGGGCAGCTCGCCGGTGCGCGAGACCACGGCCCAGGTGGCGCGGACCCCGTCGTCGCTGAGCACGACCCGGTCGCCGTCGCCGGATCGGCCGAGCGTGCGGACGACGCCGTCCAGCACCACCTCGATCTCGGCGAGCGCGGAGAGGCCGAGCAGCAGGGTCGCGTCGAGGTCGCGCAGCGCGGCGCGGACGGCGTGGGCTGCGCCGGGGCGCAGCGGCAGGACGACGGCGGTGGCGAAGCCGTCGGGCACCACGCCCGTCACGTCGAACGGCAGTCGGAGCACCGGGACGGCGCCGGCGCGGCGGTCCAGCTCGGCGGCGAGCTCGGGAACGGCGGCGACCGCCTCCCGGGTCGCGGCGGCGCTGAACCGCACTGACCGGTCGGTCGAGAGGACAGCGGGCTCGTCGCTGACCGCGAGCACCGCGGCGAAGCCGACACCGAACCGGCCCACGCCCGCGCCGTCGCGCTTGGCGGAGGCGCGGAGGGTGGCCAGCGCCTGGACACCGGCGTCGTCCAGCGGGGCGCCGGTGTTGGCCGCGATGAGCGTGTTGCCCGCGGTGTTGCTGCTGAGGGTCAGCCGCAGCCGGCCGGGGGCGCCGGCTCGGGCCGCGGCGTCGGCGGCGTTCTGCGCGAGCTCGACCAGCAGGCGGTCCCGGTAGCCGCCGCGAACCAGGTCCTCCTCGGCGTTGGCGTCCTCCCGGAAGCGAGCCGGGGAGTCGGTCCAGGCGGCGAGGACCCGCCGCCGCAGCTCAGCAGGCTCGGGCACGCGGCCGAGCATCCCACCCAGGGGACACGTCGTTAGGCGAACGCCGCCGGAGCTGTCCGCCGCGCGCCCGTGAGACGACCATGCCCGGGAACAGGGTCAACGCCACGGTGACAGGAGTTCGGGCGCAGGTCCTCCGCTACTCGAGGAGCGGTCCGATGAGGATCTCGGTGCCGTCGGGGCGCCAGGTGCGCCATCGCCCGTCGGGTTGTCGTTGCACCCGGAAGCCGTGGTGGACCTTCGTGTGGTGGCGCTCGCACAGCAGCGCGGAGTTGGTCAGTGACGTCTCGCCGCCGTGGAGCCAGTGGATCAGGTGGTGGACGTCGCACCACCAGGTGGGCGCACCGCAGCCGGCGAACACGCAGTGCTTGTCCCGCCGCTCGACCGCCCGCCGCAGCCCCGGTGTCACGACCCGGTGGTCACGGCCCAGGTCCAGCGGGACCCCGTCGGGGCCCATGACGATCCGGGAGATGCTGCCGTCGCAGGCCAGGTACCGGGCCCGGGCGGCGGAGATCCTCGCCCCGAAGCCCATCTGCGCGGCGCCCGCACTAGTCGCCGGGGCAGCCAGGTCGTCGAGGTCCACACCGACGACCACATGCGGCTTGACGGTGCGCAGCGTCGGCAACGAGCCCGCCGCGAGCTGGTTGTCGCAGAGCTGGACGAGGGCATCCGCCTGCTGCTGCGCTCGGGTCCGCTCATCACCCTTCGGGCGGTCGGCCTGCACGATCGATTCCAGCGCCGCCTGCACCTTCTCCCCACCCACGGCGTCCAGGTCGAATCGCCCGGTCACCGAACCATCGGCGTGCTTGGCGATCGACAGCCGCCTCCCCTCGGTGGGGTCCGGCTCGGCACCGTCGGGATCCAGAGCTTCCTCGAACGCCCGCACCGCGACCGCGAGCGAGGCATGGGGCGAGTCCTGCGCCACGTGCGCCCAGGCGTCGTCGAACGCGCCCAGGTCGATCCCCTGCTCCGCGGCCTGCGCCCGCTCCGGCTCGCCCACCGCGCTCGCCACGACGTCGACCTGCGCGCCGGTGATCGACCCGTCCGTGAACCCCTCGGCCATCGCCGGGAAGTGCTCCAGCGCCCGCCCGGCCCGCACCACCCGGCCGGCCTCGCCGGCGGACAGTCGCTGGTGCCCGATCAGCCACGACCGCATCGACGCCAGGCCGTCACGCTCCGCGGCCTGCGCGAGCTCGCAGGCCCGCACCGTGCGAGCCAGCTCCGCCGCCGCCCGGTTCTGCAGCCGCACCAGCTCGCCGACCCGGTCGAGCAGCTCACCGTCACCGAACGCGTGCAGGTCGTCGGCTGCGAGCGCGTCGAGAGCGGACTGCAACTCGCTCACGGCGACCTCCCGACGTGTTCGAACGTGTGTACGAATCCTATCGGGAGTTGCGCCGCTCCGCCAGGCGAATCCCCAGGTCAACTGCCCAATCCGGCCTTCCGCTGACCGGGCTGGCCACGTTCGCCAGCACGCCGCCCCCGGTAACGTCCGAGGCATGGGAACAGCGACGACGACGGCGGTGGTGACCGGCGGCGCCCGCGGGCTGGGCGCGGCGATCGCGACCCGCCTCCGGGCCGACGGGCACGCGGTGGCGGTGCTCGACGTGGTGGCGCCGGACGACCCCGACCTCACCGCCGCCTGGACCGAGTGCGACGTCACCGAGCCCGACCAGCTCGAGGCGGCGATGACCGCGATCACCGGGCAGCACGGCGGCATCGACGTGCTGGTCAACAACGCCGGCCTGATCTCGCCGCGGCGTCCCTACACCGAGAGCTCCAAGGAGGAGCTGCTGCGCTTCCTGACCGTCAACGCGGTCGGGTACGCGCTGGCCACCCAGGCCGCGCACCCGTGGTTGGTCGTCAGCGACCGCGGCTGCGTGGTCAACGTCGCCTCCCGCACCTTCTTCACCGGCGGGCCGGGCCAGCTGGCCTACGTCGCCAGCAAGGGCGCGGTGCTCGGCATGACCCGGGTGCTCGCCCGGGAGCTGGGCGAGCACGGCGTCACCGTCAACGCGGTCATGCCCGGGCAGGTCGCCACCCCCGGCACCGAGCAGTACAACTCCGAGGACGACTTCGACCGGACCATGGCCCAGCAGGCGATCCGCCGCCGGGTGCAGCCCGACGACCTCGCCGGCCTGGTCTCGTTCCTGGCCGGCCCCGACGCCCGGATGATCACCGGGCAGACCATCGTGTGCGACGGCGGCGGCCTGCTGCACTGACGCCGGCGGTCCCGGCCGGGAGAGCTCGGCGGGGCAACCGCAGGGCGCGGCCGGCCCGACACGTCGCGGGCGTCCGGTTCACCGGCGGTCTGCGGACGCCCCCAGACGAGGCGAGGCTCCCGGGGGCGGGGGAAGCAGGGGTCGGGGCCGCGCCGGTGACCGGCGCGGCCCGACGATCACACGTACTGCCGGACGACGATCGTCGCGACGCAGGCCGGCTTGGTGCCGCCCTCGACCTCGAAGGTCAGCGTGGTCTGCATCTGCACGCCACCCGGGACGTCGGTGACCTGGTCGACGACGGCGCGAGCGCGGAGCTTGCTGCCCACCGGCACCGGGGAGGGGAAACGGACCTTCTCGGTGCCGTAGTTGACGCCCATCGAGAAGCCGGTGATGTTCATCAGCTGGGGCAGGAACTGCGGGGTGAGCGACAGGGTCAGGTAGCCGTGCGCGATGGGCCCGCCGAACGGGCTCTCCTTCTTCGCCCGCTCCGGGTCGACGTGGATCCACTGGTGGTCGCCGGTGGCGTCGGCGAAGGTGTTGACCATCTCCTGGGTGATCTCCACCCAGTCGCTGGTGCCCAGGTCCTTGCCGGCCAGGCTCTTGACGCCCTCGATGCCGTCGACGGTGATGGGGTTGCTCATGGGTCTCTCCTCGGGTCGGGGTGGATCAGGGGGTGGGCGTGTCCGTGCCGGTGGCGACGGAGCTGGCCCACCGCAGGTCTGCCTTGCCCGACGGGCTGCGCCGCAACTCGTCGACGACGACGAGCTCGCGCGGGCGCTTGTGGTCGGCCAGCCGCTCGCCGACGTAGGCGCGGGCCTCGGCCTCGGTGAGCTCCGCGCCGGGGTGCAGGGCGACGACGGCGACGATCCGGGAGCCCCAGCGCTGGTCGGGTGCGCCCACGACCATCGCGTCGCGGACCGCCGGGTGGGTGAGCAGCAGCTGCTCGACCTCCTCGGCGAACACCTTCTCCCCGCCGGTGTTGATCACCCGGCTGCCGCGGCCGTGGAAGACCACGGTGCCGTCGGCGTCCAGGCTGGCCATGTCGCCGGGTACCACCCAGCGCTTCCCGCCGATCTCGCGGAAGGTGGCCGCGGTCGCGGCGTCGTCACCCTGGTAGCGGATGTGCTCGTCGACGGGCGCGGCGAGCATGCCGACCTGGCCGGAGCCGGGTTCGACGTCGCGCCCCTGCTCGTCGATGATCCGCGCGCCGGGGACCAGCCGGAAGCGCGCGGTCTCGGTCGGCTCGCCCCGACGGGTCTCGATGACCGCGTACGGGCCGCCCTCGGAGGAGGCGACCAGGTCGCGGCACACGATGTCGGCGTGGTGCAGGAGCCGCTCCTTGACGTCGGCGCTCCAGGTCACGCCGACGCTGATGATCCGGCGCAGGCTGGACAGGTCGTACGGGCGCCCCTCGGCCTCGGCCCGGTCGAGCGCCTCGGCCAGCGGCCGGGCGAACACGTCGCCGACGATGGAGACGGTGTCCACCCGCTCGCGCTCGACGGTGGCGGCCAGCTCGTCGGGGTCGTAGGACCGCGAGGCCAGGTAGACCACCCGGCCACCGGCGAGCAGGGCACCGAAGGTGGTGTACATGCCGGTGGCGTGCATCAGCGGCGGCGCGGGCAGGCAGACCATCGCGTCGCGGTCGAGCCCGAGCCGCTCGAGGGTGGCCCGCAGCTCGTCCAGGCTCTGCGGGAACGGCTCGCCCAGCAGCAGGAACCCGTTGGCGCAGACGGTGTTGTACAGCCCCGAGTGGCGGGAGAGGACGCCCTTGGGGCGCCCGGTGGTGCCGCCGGTGTACATCAGCCAGTGGTCGTTGCCGCGTTCCTGCCGCGGCGCCGGCTCGGCCGCGGCCAGCGCCGTGTCGTAGTCGGCGGCCCGGTCCGGCACCTCGTCGCCGCCCACCTGGACCAGCGCGCGCAGCCGGGGCAGGTCCGGTCGGGCCTCGGCCATGCGCTCGGTCAGGGCGGCGTCGAACACCACCGCCTCGGCCTGCGCGTCGTCCAGCAGGCCGACGATCTCCTCGCGTCGGTAGCGGTAGTTCACGTTCAGCGGCACCGCGCGCAGCTTGAGCACCGCGTAGACGCTCTCGATGTACTCGATGCCGTTGTAGAGCGCGATCGCCACCCGCGACTCCGGACCCACGCCCTGCGCGGCGAGGTGACCGGCGAGCCGGGCGGCGCGCTCCTCCAGCTCGGCCCAGGTGCGGGTGCGCTCGCCGTGGCTGACCGCCAGCCGGTCGGGGCGGACGTCGCCGACGGTCTCCAGGATCGTCGCGAAGCTCTCGTTCACGACTGCGCTCCACCCGGGCGGAGCCCGAACAGCCGGGCGGCGTTCTCCTTGAGGATCTTCGGGCGCACCGTCTCCTTGATCGAGAGGCCGTCGAAGTCCTTCATCCACCGCTCGGGGGTGATCACCGGGAAGTCCGAGCCGAACAGCACCTTGTCCTGCAGCAGCGAGTTGGCGTACTGCACCAGCTGGGGCGGGAAGTACTTCGGCGACCAGCCGGAGAGGTCGATGTGCACCCGTGGCTTGTGGGTGGCCACGGCCAGCGCCTCGTCCTGCCAGGGGAAGGACGGGTGGGCCAGGATGATGTCCAGGTCGGGGAAGTCGACGGCGACGTCGTCGACGTCCATCGGGTTGGCGTACTTCAGCCGGATCCCGCCACCGCCGCGGGTGCCCGCGCCCACCCCGGTCTGCCCGGTGTGGAACAGCGCCACCAGACCTGCCTCGGCGATCACCTCGTACAGCGGGTAGGCGATGCGGTCGTTCGGGAAGAACCCCTGCGCCTGGGGGTGGAACTTGAAGCCGCGCACGCCGTGCTGCTCGATGAGCCGGCGCGCCTGGCGCACCCCGGCCGCGCCCCGGGCCGGGTCGATGCTGGCGAAGGGGATCAGGACGTCGGCGTGCTCGGCAGCGAGCTCGGCGACCTCCTCGTTGGCCGGCACCGGGTCGTCCCCGGTCCGGGACCAGTCGTCGACCCCGAAGACGACGGCGGCCATCGAGCGCTCGCGGTACTCGGCCGCGAGCTCGGGCACCGTGTAGGTGCGCATGCCGCCGTGGCCGAAGTACTCCCCCAGCGCCTCGATGCCCTCCTCCCCCTCCGCGGTGTGCGCCGCGCCGCGGGCGGAACGGTGCACGTGGGTGTGCACGTCGATGGCGACCAGCGCATCGACGTCCATGGGGGGCGTGCTGCCGGCGACGTTGCCGGTCATGCGGTCACTTCCCTTCCGGCGCGCCAGGGACGGTGTCGGGCTTGAACGGCTGCAGGTGCGGCTGGAAGGCGGTCGGGAACGCCTCGGCGATCGCGTCGGCGCTCCAGCCACCCGGGCGGCTCTCGACGGCGACCTCCGTGGGGTGGGACCAGATCGCGATCCGGTCACCGCCGACGCCGATGGCCTGGCCGGTGACGCCGGCGGCCTCGTCGGAGGCGAGGAAGACCACCAGCGGGGCGACGTCGTCGGCGGTGCCGAGGCCGGAGGCGCGGACGTCGGCGGGGATCGGCTCGCCCTTGTCGGCCTTCTCGACCAGCTCCGCCATCCCCGGGATGGTGGCGACCATCCGGGTCAGCGCGACCGGGATGACGGCGTTGACGGTGGAGCCGCTGCGCTCGAGCTCGGCGGCCCAGGTGCGCACCAGGCCGACGATGCCGGCCTTGGAGGCGGTGTAGCCGGTCTGCCCGAAGCTGGCGCGCTGCCCGGCCGGGGAGCCGATGAGGATGAGCCGGCCGTTGCCGCCCTGCTCCTTGAACTGCCGCGCCGCTGCCCGGGCACAGGTGAAGGTGCCGCGCAGGTGGGTCTCGACGACGACGTCGAAGTCGGCGTCCTCCATCTTCAGCAGCGAGCGGTCGCGCAGCACGCCGGCGTTGGTGACCATCACGTCGAGCCGGCCGAACTCGCGGACCGCGGTCGCCACGATCGCGTCGGCGGCCTCGGTCGAGCCGATGGCCGAGTGCTCGGCGACCGCCTGGCCACCGGCGGAGCGGATGCCCTCGGCGGTCTGCTCGGCGAGCTCGGCGTCGAGGTCGTTGACCACCACCGCCGCCCCCGCGGCGGCGAGCGCCCGGGCGTAGGCCTGACCGAGCCCGCGGCCCGCTCCGGTGACGACGGCGACCTTGCCGTGCAGCTGCATGGGAGTCCTCTCGTTGCGGTCGGCCAACGGCGGGAGGTGCGCGTCGAGCCCCCTCGCGCCGGTTCGGACGTTATTCACTTTCGTGGCGGACGTCAACGCTCGCGCCCAACGATTGCGGCGCCCCGGGCGAGGTGGCGCGGGGCGCCCGCCGCCCCGGCCCGCCGGGGTCTGGCGTCACCAGTGTGTGGCCCATGCCACTCGACGGTGAGCCGGACCGCACGCCGGGCGCGCCGGCCGGAACGCTCGCCCGACCCGGCGACGGGGAGACGTTCGAGTCGCTCGCCCCGGCCACCGGCGCGGTGGTGGGCGTCTTCCCGGTCCACGACGCCGCCGCCGTCGCCGCCTCGGTGCCGGCCCAGCCCTTCGGCGGCGTCGGGGAGAGCGGCTTCGGCCGGGTCCACGGCGCGGACGGGCTGCGGGAGTTCACCCGGGCCAAGGCGGTCACCCGCGAGCGGGCCCCGCTCCCGGTGGACTTCATGAGCTCCGGCCGCCCGGCCGGCGCCGCTGAGCCCACCTCCTCGCTTTCCGCGCCGAAAGCGGTCAGGTGGCCGCCGCCGCGGCGGTGAAGCGGGCGGCCACCTCGCGCAGCGTGTCCCGCAGCTCCGGCGGGGAGACGACGGTGAACGGCGCCCCGGCCAGGCCCAGCGCCGTCGCCGCCCAGCCGAGGTCGTCGACGTCCATCCGCACCCGGCAGGCGTCCGGGCCGTCGTCCTCCGCGGTCACCCAGCGGCCGATCCGGCGGCGCACGTCCTCGGCCGGCGCCTGCACCCGCGCCTCGACCCGGTGCGACCAGGCCAGCCCGCCGACCCGCTCGCGCACGAAGGTGGCGGCGTCGGCGGCCGGCAGCCGGCGTGCGGCGAACCGCGCGCCGGTGCCGCGGGGCGCGGTCAGCCGGTCGAGCCGGAACACCCGCCAGTCGGCGCGGTCGAGGTCCCAGGCGGCCAGGTACCAGCGCCGGCCGAGGGAGACCAGCCGGAGGGGCTCGGCGGTACGGTCGCTGCGCTGCCCGTCGGCGGCCGTGTAGCCGAACGCGATGCGCTCGGCGTCCCGGCACGCGAGCGCCACCGTGGTCAGCACCGCGGGGTCCACGTCATCGGCCGCGCCCGGCGCCTCCCAGGCGGCGGCCTCGGTCATCGCCCGGACGGCGTCCACCCGGCGGCGCAGCCGGGCCGGCATGACCTGCACCAGCTTGGCCAGGGCACGCAACGAGGACTCCCCCACCCCGGTCACGGTCGTGGCCGCCGCCGCGGACAGCCCGACCGCGAGGGCCACCGCCTCGTCGTCGTCCAGCACCAGCGGCGGCAGGGCCGCACCGGGGGCGAGCGCGTACCCGCCGTCGGCCCCGCGGGAGGCGTCGACCGGGTAGCCGATCTCGCGCAGCCGGTCGACGTCGCGGCGCAGCGTGCGGACCGAGACGCCGAGCCGCTCGGCGAGGTCGGCACCGGACCAGTGCCGGCGCGACTGGAGCAGCGACAGCAGGCGCAGGGTCCGGGTGCTGGTGGCGGCCACGTCGCGGAGCCTGCCGCACTCAAGTGACAGGAACTGACCGCTTGGGTCGCGAGCATGGTGCCAGCACCCCGACGACGGAAGGCACCGGCCATGACCAGCACCCCCACCACCAGCACCCCGGCCCTCACCGCCGAACGCGCCGATCTGCTGCAGACGCTGCAGGTCCACCGCGGCTTCCTCCGGTTCACCGTGCGCGGTCTCACCGACGAGCAGGCCACCGGCCGGCCGACGGTGAGCGAGCTGACCCTGGCCGGCCTGGTCAAGCACGTCGCGCACACCGAGGCCGCGTGGACCGCGTTCGCCGAGCACGGCCCGGACGCCTTCGGCAGCGCGGCCGGGGACGCCGAGGAGTGGACCGCGGAGTGGCGGCTCGCCCCGGGCGAGACGCTGGCGGACGTGCTGGCCGACTACGCGGACGTCGCCCGGCGGACCGACGGGCTCGTGGCCACGCTCGACCTGGACACCACCTGGCCGCTGCCGGAGGCACCCTGGTTCGAGCCCGGCGCGGTCCGCTCGGTGCGGCGCACCTTCCTGCACGTCATCGCCGAGACGGCACAGCACGCCGGGCACGCGGACGTCCTGCGCGAGTCGGTCGACGGCCAGAAGACGATGGGCTGACCGGGACGACTCTGGGCATGGGGAGGACATGAGCTTCTCCGACGTCCTCATCGGCTCACCCGCGTCCGCCGGCTGGGCGGCCCTCAAGGCCGCCCTGCTCTTCCTGACCGCCCTCGCCGTGCTGCGGTTCAGCGAGCGCCGCACCGTCGGTCAGATGACGCCCTACGACTTCGTGGTGGCGGTGGCGGTCGGCGCCATCGTCGGCCGCACGGCCACCTCGTCGGAGACGCCGTGGCTGACCGGCGCCGTGGCGCTGCTCACCCTGGCCGTGGTGCACACCGCGGTCAGCCGGATGCGCTTCCTCCCCTGGGTGCACCAGGCGATCGACCCGCAGGTCCGGGTGCTGGTCCGCGACGGCGAGGTCGACCAGAAGGTGCTGCGCCAGGCAGGTCTGCTGCGGGCCGACCTGGACAGCGCGCTGCGCCAGCAGGGCATCGCCGACGTCAGCGAGGTGCACCTGGCGGTCTTCGAGTCCAAGGGCGGCATCTCCGTGCTGAGCTCCCCCGCCCGGAACAGCGAGACCTCCACCGAGCCGGCCTGACGCCCCTCGATGTGACCAGCGCCTCCCCGGGCCACACCCGGGGAGGCGCCGGGTCTGGCAGAGTGGGGGGCACCGGCGCCGCCCCCGCTCATCCGAGAGCGAGTGGACTCGACGTCGGCGCGAGGCTGCGCCACCGAGGCGCGCCGGCGACCAGACGTCCGGTCCCGTCGATGCGACGCGGCTCCCCCGTGGTGCCCCGCACCGGGTGGACGAACGGTGGCCACCTGAGTGTTGAGGAACTCGATGACCTCCAGCCCTGCCCACGACGAGCGCCCGCGCCGTCGCGCCACCCGCCCCGCCACCGCACCCACGGGCACCGCCCCCACCGGGACGGCCGCCACCCCCGCCTTCCGCAGCGCCCCCACCGCGCCGGCCGCCCCCGCCGCCCCGTCCCGCCCGGAGAGCGACGGCGGCAACCGCCGCCGTCGCGGTGGCCGCGGCCGCGGCGCCGGTCCCCGCCCGGCCGAGCAGCAGTCGGCCCCGGTCGCCCCGGCGCCCGTCGCCCCCGTCCTCCCGGTCGGGGCCGACGCCACCGTGCTCCCCACCGATGCCTCCTGGGCCGACCTCGGCGTCCCCGCGCCGCTGGTCGAGGTGCTCACCGCCAGCGGGCTGACCTCACCCTTCCCGATCCAGGTCGCCACGCTGCCCGACTCGCTGGCCGGCCGGGACGTGCTCGGCCGCGGCCGCACCGGCTCGGGCAAGACGCTGGCCTTCTCCCTCCCGCTGGTCGCGCGGCTCGCCGCCTCGACCAGCAAGCGCCAGCCCAAGCGTCCGCGCGCGCTGATCCTGGTGCCGACCCGGGAGCTCGCCAACCAGGTCAACGCGACCGTCGAGCCGCTGGCCCGCGCGCTGGGCCTGAAGACCACCGTGGTCTTCGGCGGCGTCGGCCAGAACCCCCAGGTGCAGGCGCTGGCCGGGGGCATCGACGTGCTCATCGCCTGCCCCGGCCGGCTGGAGGACCTGATCGGTCAGGGCCACGCCGACCTCGGCGCGGTCGAGGTCACCATCCTCGACGAGGCCGACCACATGGCCGACCTGGGCTTCCTGCCCGGCGTCAAGCGCCTGCTGGACCGGACGCCGAAGGTCGGCCAGCGGCTGCTGTTCTCCGCCACCCTGGACAACGGGGTCGACGTGCTGGTCAAGCGCTACCTGACCAACCCGACCACCCACTCGGTCGACCCGGCGGTCGCCCCCGTCTCGACCATGACCCACCACGTCTTCCGGGTC
Source organism: Modestobacter sp. SYSU DS0511 (assembly GCF_054050755.1). Classification (NCBI taxonomy): domain Bacteria; kingdom Bacillati; phylum Actinomycetota; class Actinomycetes; order Geodermatophilales; family Geodermatophilaceae; genus Modestobacter; species Modestobacter sp. SYSU DS0511. The sequence continues at coordinate 848 of NZ_JBJGZY010000008.1, read as the reverse complement.
GATCCGCTGGACAAGAACCAGATCGTGAAGGAGCTCGCCTCCGGCGAGGGCCGCAGCGTGCTGTTCACCCGCACCAAGCACCAGGCGAAGAAGCTGGCCAAGCAGCTCACCGCCGCCGGGGTGCCCGCCGTCGACCTGCAGGGCAACCTGAGCCAGAACGCCCGCGAGCGGAACCTCGAGGCGTTCAGCACCGGGGAGATCCGGGTGCTGTGCGCCACGGACATCGCCGCCCGCGGCATCCACGTCGACGACGTTTCGATCGTCGTGCACGTCGACCCCCCGGCCGAGCACAAGGCCTACCTGCACCGCTCGGGCCGCACCGCCCGCGCCGGCGCCGGCGGCACGGTGGTCACCATCGCCACCCCCGACCAGGCCGGTGAAGTCCGCACCCTGGCCCGCCAGGCCGGCATCACCCCGGAGGTCACGGCGATCAAGCCGGGTGCCCGGGAGATCACGGCGCTGACCGGGCCGGCCGCGCCCTACGTCGAGCCGGCCCCGGCTCCCGAGCCGCAGCCGCAGGGCACCGGCGGCGGTCGTCGTCGGCGCGGTGGCGGCGGGGGTGGCGCGTCCGCGGGCTCGTCGTCCGGCGGCTCCGGGCGAGGCGGCCAGACCCGGTCCGCCGGTCCGGCCCGGACGCGGGCCGAGCTCGCCGCCCGCGCCGGCCAGGCGCCGTCGGGCGCCGGCCGCGGCCGGGGCCGTTCGGGTCGCTGACCTCGAACTGAGCACCTCGGGGGGGGGGGGGGGGGGGGGGGGGGGGGGGGGGGGGGGGGGGGGGGGGGGGGGGGGGGGGGGGGGGGGGGGGGGGGGGGGGGGGGGGGGGGGGGGGGGTGGGGGGGGGGGGGCTGGCC